>JBBAFY010000021.1:0-32457 GCA_041655135.1 Tissierellales bacterium | reverse complement strand
TGAAGGGCAGATGAAATATTTCAAGTCTAGTCTTTCAGTTGTTGACGGCAAGATTAGTCTCGACCAAGAGGGTTTTTATACCATATATATCATAAGTCAGAGCAGACAAAGTTATCGGACTCTGCTTTATGTGGAAAGGTAGGAGGATATAGGAATGAAACGTTTTATCTCATGTCTGCTTAGTTTGACACTGTTAGCCTCGATATTGCCCTTAGATGTTTTGCGGGTTATGGCAGCAGACCTGCAGCCATACGTGATTGAAGATGGCTATGTCCAGGTCCAAGTATCCAAGAAAAATGCGGGTTTTCTTGTCAATACAATTGAGGGCGACCTCTTGAAAAAGTCCGACAATAATAAGAAATTACTTTTTCATAATGATGAATTTGATACTTCCTTTGTCTCCTATCAAGTAGATTACGGTGGAGCTAGGGTTGAAGAATATATTTTTGGTGGTAGGTATGGCGATTCTAGTGACCCCAGTCACAAGGGGGTTACCATCGTCCAGGAAAGTCCAAATGGACCTGTGTTGGCCTCTTGGTCAGTGGGAGATTTGACCTTCTTCCAGAGCTTGAGCCTAGAGAATAAAGAGTCTAGCCAGCATGGCATGGTGTCGATTCAACTAGCCAGCCAGAATAATGGCAGCTCGCCTGTTTCAATCAAGGCCAGACTCCTCTTAGACACTAGCCTGGGCGACCAGGACTATGCCTGCTATCAGGTGGTCAAGGACGCCTCTACTGAAACTATAACTGCTGAGAAGATTATCCAGGGTGCGACCATACCCATGAACTTCTATGCTATGGATAATCCCTTTGATCCAGAGGTCCTGGCTTATTCTGTTAATAAATCTGAGGATATGCCTTATCAGGTTGCCTTTGGTCATTGGAATAATTTGGCTGCCAGCCTCTTTGACTTTAGTCCTGATACTAGCTTGAACTATACCAATCCCTATAATGACTATCTGACTGCTGACAGTGCCTATGCCCTTTACTACGATTTGGGTAGTGTGGCAGCTGGGGGTGGGCTGGAGAGTTTAATTAGCTATTACGGTGTCTATTCCCGTCATAATGTATCGACAGCTAATAGTGTGGCCGTTGATGTGGTAGCCCCCTTGCGTTTGGCCTTAAATGATGAGAAGGATGGCTACAAGTCACTAGTCGATGTGGGAGTAGCTGATTTTGTAGCTGGTGTTAGTTTTGAAAATTATGCTAGTGATAGAGCCCAGCCTTTGAAAAATGTGGCCCTAGCAATTCAAACTACATCTAATCTCCGGGTTTTGGACGATTCTGGCCAGGTGATGGCGGGCTATGATTACGACTCTTACAAGTCACTCAATATCAGCTATGCTGATGTTCAGGTAGGCAAGCCCATCAATAAGGAAATTTATTTCCAGGCTAGGGCTAGTGACCAAGCTGCCTATGAGCGTATTACCATTGGTGTCTATGATGTGTCTGCTACTTCTGGCGAACTCAGTACAGATAAACTCCTGGGTGAAAAGGTAATCTATATCTTATTACCGGGTAGTGATGGAGATGTGCCCAAGGTCAACTTTGCTTCGATGACACCTAATATCGTCTATGCTTCGGGGACCCGTCATCTCTTCGTGACGGTGACTAATGCAACCCTCCTGACCGACCGGGCTAATTGGCAGTTCAAGGCCTACAGTCATGATAAAAAGCAAAGCCTAGAGATAGCCCATAATCTGATTACCATCAATGATGGGGTCTTGGATTTGGCCCTAACTGATGAGATAAAGTTAGCCCCTGGAAGCTGGTTCCTACAACTGGAGTGGACTGATGCAGCAGTCAGTGCTGGACTAGTCCCGGCCAAGGACCAGAAACAAACAGGACCTCAGCTCAACTTTGTCGTGTCCGAGGACCCTAAATATAGAAATGACAGCTACGGCATTCTCTCTGTCGTAGAATACAATAATAAGAAGGGCTCTGAGGTTAGAAATGAGGTCTTCACAGGGCCGCCTGCTTATAGGTTGGAGAGTTTTGTAAGTGAAGAGGACTTTAATGAATTTAAAGATAAGGGAGACTATGAGGAGATTCTCTTGATTTTCCGAGGAGAATTTACGGCTGACAAATATGTAAGTTATAGTGGCAAGGACGGCAAAGACACAAAAGAATACACTTATTATAGCGCTGTCAGCACTAAGACCCTAGACCCCTCGACCAGGGAATATGAGGTAGATAACACCATTAGCATTAATGGTGCTATGGATTTTGAGGGCGGCAGTATGCTGGTCTATTATGAGGATTACAAGACCCCAGATGGATTTAAGACTTCGTCGATAAATGTAGAATTTGACGGTGAACTCCTGACCAGTAATGCCAGGACCTCTATCTGGACGGGCAAGTCGATTTTGACCCAAATATCCCAGGGGGAGAGCTTTTCTCTGCGGCCTTATGATGAAAATGGGGAGCGGACAGAGAATTTTAATGACAATACAATTCGTTTGGTCTGGCCTTCTATTTATGGAGCAGGTCAAACCCTGGCTGGAATGGTTTTCAAATTAGCCTATGGCGAGCTAGGTGTCATGCAGGATGATGATGGCGATGAAATCGGTAGGGTTTTGTCCTTTTCGGCTAGCCTATCTCTGAATTTTCTCAAGGCTGTGCCGGGTGACCCTTATGATGACCCAAAAATCACCTATTGGTCCAAGATTCAGGATATATATCGTTTTTATGATACATCTCAGGATTTACGGGCACACCTTTATTCCCAAGACCATGCCAATAAACTCTTTGATTTTGAAGATGTGGACGAGGAAGAACCTGAGAAAAAGGGTGTTAGCGCTGCCGTAATGGTGGAGGATATCCTCTTTGGCTGTGGCCAGGGTTTTATCGGCTTTCACTTCAAAGTGGCTATCGGTGTGCAGAATATGATTGATAGCTTACCGGAAATTAGCGGAGAGTTAGAGGTAAATACAATCAATGATTGGTCCTTTGGCTTTGAGGGCAGTATGGAACTGCCGACTATGCAGATGGAGGCCAGGCTAAAATTCAAGAGCCATAATGATATACCTGTACCTGATGAGATATATTTCTATGTGGGTGGATTCAAGCCGGGTATAAATATTGATGGCGGTGGGGTAGTCTGGATTACAGGTGGTGGCGGTGGTCTGTCTAACATCTACGATACCATCTTCATGACCCAGTCGGTGCCCCCACTCAAGTTACTAATTTCGGTTAGTTTTAGCATTATTCAGGTAATGGATGGCCGTGCTGACATATCCCTGGGCCTAACTGGTATTAGCCTAGAGGCCAAGGATTTGAAAATTCTAGGAGCTCTAAAGGCGATTGAAAGTATCTCGCTGGGTCTGGAATGGTATCCAGATTTTGATTTACAGGCCTCAATCTCTGTGGATTTCTTTGAGGGCGTAATCAAGGGTGGCGGTTATATTGTCTTATTCAGTGAGGGTTATCAGGATTTCTTCTTTGAAATATATATCTATGCCATCCTGGGTGTGCCAAAGTCAGTGCCGGTAGTGGGAGGTATGACCCTGCTGGGTGTTGATTTAGGCGCTAACAATGACAAAATTTGGGGTGGCTTTAAGATTCTAGGTATTGGCTATGGAGTCACCTATTATTGGGGTCAGGATGGAGTTGACTTTACAAGTGGTGACCAAATGGCCCAGCCGACCTTCCCGAATCTAATGAGCCATGATGATATCCCGATCTATTATGATGAAGACCGTGGCCAGACCCTTTATGCCAGCTTTGGTACTAATATTAGTCCAATCGGACCGGCCCAAGTGTTAGAATCGTCTGACCTACCACGCTTGATGGCAGCGGGCCTGTGGACTGATCCTGATGACAATTTACATAAATTTAATCTAGGAGTCCAGGACAGCAACAATAATGCAGCTATTGTCCAGATTAGTTACGCTGCAGCTGATGAAGAAGACGCCCAGACCAAGGCTAATGCTTTTCAGGTGAAATCAAATGCGGATATGTCTGGTGATACTTTAACACTATATTTCTATGACCAGACTAAGCCTGACACTGACCCAGTTAACCAAGTGGCAAATGCAAATGTCAGTTATGATGAGGCAAAGGGCCAGGCTGTGTGTAGTTTTACTGTGACCGATGAGTTAGACTACAACAAAGATTGGTATATTTCGACTGGGGAAGTAACTTCTACGGTTATGCTCTATAATGTAGGCCTACTACCAGAGCTAACATCAGTCAATGGTACAGTGGATGTGGGTGCTAATAAAATAAACCTGACCTGGGATGGGGCAAATCTTGCTGGTCTAGATAAGATTAGTTTTTATTTGACTGAGTCTAATGACAAGGGAGATCCTAATAACCTGGCTGCGGCTGAGGCAGGTAGAGCCCTAACAGTTTTAGATAAATCAGCTGATATTATTAGCAAATCAGCGACTCTAGACCTTCCTGCAGATTTACCAACAGGTGACTACTATATTAGGGCAGTCTATTCCAAGGAAGACCAGGTCAATGGTCTGCTCTTTAGCGAGAATACAATATCTTATACTAATATTAATATGCCAGGTACTGCTATGATAAATAATTTTGCTCCAGCAGGTAACCTAGAATATAGTTTAACCATAGGAGACCCAGCAGATGACAAGACTGATGGTTACCTAGTGACTATTTACGATAATAATGGCCCTAGTGATGTGGCAGGGCTGACCTATGATAGAGCAAGCTCTGGTGCGACGACCTTCAATATTGGTGGTTCCTACCAATATGAAGATGAGGCAGGTGTTCTACAGACCCATGGTTTAGCTGGTGGTCATACCTATTATGCTGGTGTCACCCCTTATAAATTACTAGACACTGATAATAATGGAGAGAATGATAGCATACTTTATGGCCAGGAAGTAATGTCCAATTGGTTAACCTTACCAGTTCCGACCAAGCCGACGGTGACAATTACAGCTGACCAGACTGAACAAAAGGGGACTTTCAAGGACAAGAATATAGACTTTACAGCGATAATTTCAGAGGCTGTCATCGGCCAATGGGTCCTCGATGATACACAAATTATTGGACCGAAATCGGAGTTAGTGGACTCCAGAGGAACTTTCACAAATACTTCTAGTGTGGATATTGTACTGGCAGATTTGGCAGAAGGAGACCATATTTTAACTCTAACAGGCGCCAATGGTCAGGGGGATCGTTTTAAGCATGATTACACTTTCCGAGTGGACACGACTCCACCACGGCTCCTACTAGCCAGTCCGGTCAATGGTAGTCTTTTCAATAAAAATGGTAGCCTGACTATTAAGGGAATTACGGATCCTGATGCCCTCTTTAGCCTAATTTATGCTGACGGCAGTAAAATTGTAGATAAAAAGACTGTTAGCCAATTAGCTGGCACAATTGCGGCGGATGGGACCTTTGAATTTACGGTCAATATACCTAATCCGCACTCTGCCTCTAGGCATGAACTTACAATTGCTGCTGCTGATGAGTGGGGCAATAGCCTAGCCAAGGATGTCTGGGTGACCCACGGGGGCTTGGCCGACTTAGAGGGTTTAGAGATTCTGGTCAATGGCGCCTCGATGGCAGATGGCAGCATTCCAGAGGACTTGCTGGGTGGCCAGCAGAGCCTTGCCCTAGCTGGCATCACCAGTGAGGGCCAGAGCTTCCGCATCAGTGATGACAGCACCATTAGTTGGCAGTCTCTAGTTACAGATGGTAGTGCTGAAATTGATGATTATGGAAATGTGACCTTGAGCAATGATGCGACTGGTATTTTGATTGGCATGTTAGAAGTAGCCACAGGAGCCCACCGGACTGCAGTCTTGAGCTTTGGCCCAGAGACTAACGAGGGCATGGTCAAAGTAACTGCTTCGGCAGGGGGTCAGGTTAGTGGTGGTGGCCAATATTCACCGGGTCAACTGGTGACTATAAAGGCGACGGCTAATAGCGGTTACACCTTTGCAGGTTGGACTATTGATGGAGTTACAGTCGATAACACAGGCCTATCGACGATTACATTCATGATGCCGCGGGGGACTAATGTGACTGCCCATGCAGAATTCAGACCGACTAGCTCTGATGATGATGATGAAGACTATCTCTATGATCCAGATACAGTAATTGTTACGAAAACAGCGGAGACTGGAGAGCTGGTTGAAACCAGTATTCCAACAGGTGTTAATTCGAGTTCCTTTGTCGCTTATTATATCAATAGTGATGGCAGCAGGACCTTCGTTGCCCTGTCTGCCCCTATAAATGGCAAACTTTATTTCCAAGCACCAGCTGATGCGACTTATTATTTCGTAGATAATCGGATTGCTTTTAAGGATACAATCGACCATTGGGCAGCGACTGTGATTAACTTTATGACAGCCCGCGGTCTCTTAAAGGGCGTAGGAGATAATCAATTCGCACCGAACCAGGCTATGACAAGGGGAATGTTAGTAACTGTTCTCCATCGTTTGGCTGGTGAACCGGCAGCTAGAGCTGGGGGGACTTTCACAGATGTGGATGCTAGTGCCTGGTATGCAGATGCCGTAGCTTGGGGCTATGAGAATGAAATAGTCATGGGTATGGGATCTGGTATCTTTGCACCAAATGTCGAATTGACCCGAGACCAGATGTGTGCTTTGATTGTTAGGTTTATTCGTCTCTATGAAATTGATTTACCTGCTCTGGGCGGCGATGACTTGTCCTTTACAGATGTTGGGGCTATCCCTGATTGGGCGATTGAGGACATTGCTTATTGCCAGGCCTTGGGTCTAATTAAAGGTTATCCTGATGGTAAGTTCCAGCCAAAGGGCAAGGCGACTCGGGCGGAGAATAGTGTGGTCCTGATGGGATTAATCGAGACTTTAATTGCAGAAATCTATAAATAAGTGCTTGAAAAGAGACGCTTTGCTTGCTAGACAAATGATTTTAGAAAATAGATAAATGATTTTAGAAAATAGATAAAAGTGATGTATAAAAAGAATCTTGTGAAAATTTTTTAATAGTAAAGTGCAAAAATGCTCTAAGGGGGGAGATAGCTGTGAGCGGAGTCATTCGGGGGAATTTAACTTGGATAAGAAGTATAGGCCTTGTGTGCTTGATAATTGTCTTGCTGGTCCCCCTTCCTGCTTTTGCCCAAGAGACCATTCAGACAAGTCAGCAGTCTAATTCAGATGCGCCAATTAGGATTGCCTTTATTGATACAGGCATTTCTAGCAAGCACTTCAAAGAGGGGCAGCTAGCAGCTGGTAGAAACTATGTCTTTCCAGACAAAGACAGCCAAGATCGGGATGGACATGGGACGGCGACGGCTGGTATGGTTTTGGGTTCTGAGAGTTTGGGGCTGGCGGGCTCCTGCCCCCAAGCTCAAGCTGTGCCCCTGGTGACTGTTGATAGGTATCCCTCTGGCCTGGTTAAGAAGGCAGATGTCAGGGTCATGAGTCAGGCTATTTATGATGCTATTGATATCTATGGCTGTCGGGTCATTAATATTAGTATGGGTGTTATAGAAGATAATCCGGAACTAGGCCAGGCCGTTGACTATGCTGAGGAGCGGGGAGTTGTCATTGTATCGGCTGTAGGTAATGATAATATAAAATATCCTGAACGATCATATTACCCAGCCTCCTACTCCACAGTAATCGGTGTAGGTGCAGCCGAGTGGCGTGCAGAAGGGTCTAGCTTATCAGGTCAGGGACAGACATCTGCCCAAGTGTCAGGAAGTTGGCAAGTGGCAGATTTCTCCCAGCGACAGGGTCTATCAGTTCTAGCCCCAGGCGTAAATCTAGCGACAGTGACTAATAAAAATGCTCTTGAACCTGGTCGAGCGAGCGGGACCTCCTATGCTAGTGCCTATGTGGCAGGACTTGTTGCACAAATTCTCATGGATAATCCTGGTCTAGAGCCGGCTGAAATTAGGGCCATTTTATTTGCAGGAGCAGACAATCTGAGTCTAGTGGGAGAAGGTATTGAGAGTGGCTGGGGACTGGTTGAAAGGGGTCAAAGTGTAAGAGACAAGCTGACTAGAGCAGTATTGGTCGAGCTATTATACGAAGCAGCTGGACGACCAGAAATAGATGGGGATGACTCTGTCTTTGGCGATGTCCCAGCCGATAGTTATTACATGCAGGCAGTAAACTGGGCCGCATCAGTGGGAATTGTAAAGGGTTATAATTCTAGTCAGTTCGCTCCCAATAATCTGGTTAGCCGAGAAGAAATGGCTGTAATTATAAAAAATTATGCCAGCTATCAGGGTCTCATCAGTCAGGGCCTCATCAGTGGGGAGAGAGCCAGTTTATCCCATTTCACAGATGAGGGAATTATATCTGATTGGGCGAGAGAGGCCCTATCATGGGCTATAGATAGGGGCTTGTTTAGAGGAAGGGGTCAGGGGATATTAGACCCGCTAGGGGCAACTAGCCGTACAGAAACTTCCCTTATCCTCGAGCGATTTTTTGTAAACCAGAGAGCATTCTAGCAAGAACTAGTAAAACTTGAGCAGCCAGTCATGGCTGCTTTTCTCTTTCGATAGCAGAAATAACCCTTGTGAGCCAATTTTATAGCTGCTTCTTTATCGGTTACAAATTTATAAATATTCTCATTGTTATCTGGTAAGAGATGAATTATAATCTCTTAGCCTTTTTATTTCAGCGCTATATAAGTGACTTTCACAATTAGGTCTTTAATAAGACAGTTTGATTATCATTGTATTGTTTACAGAGTATTATATTTTGATATAATTATGGTAAATAAAAGAAGATACTAAAAGTTTCATGAGGTGGAAGGTTTATGAAGGATCTGTTAGAAAAACTTAAACAAAAGGTAATGGTTAGCGCTGAGAATATTTCAGCTCTAAGAAATTACATATCTAAGAAGCATCCTAACCTATCATCACGTGAGGCTTCTACTCTGCTAGTTAATTCAATACATAAAATTATAGATAATAATTTGATTCAATTTGATACAGATTACAGGGATAAGATAAGACAAATTATCATTGACAATTCAGTTCACAAAAGCTCTTTCTTGATTACTACAGATGAGGTTTTATATGCATTTGCAGATATTTGTGAAGATAAGGAAGATTGTATCAATAATTTGTGTGCTTGGATACAGGAAGCACATAATATGGAAGTGACAAAGGAAGAGCTCATACATATTATTGATGAAATAAAAAAGTTAGATACAGAATATATGATCAAGGATATACAGCTTGAACCTAAAGACATACTCCTTCAAAGTGAAGATGTTGGAGAAATTTCTAATTTGCCAGTACATAGACAAGCTTTGAATAAGTATATTGGTATAGCCATATGTGGATTTCTTATAGCCTTATTGATTCTGCCTAAACCTATAAAGGATAAGAAGGAAGAGATAGTAGAAATAGTGGCCGCAGATGAAATAGTTGTGATGGAAACTAGGGATATTAACGAATTGCCATTAGAGCTCAAGTATAAAAGTATTGAAATTGAAAAGTTGAGAGCATGGTTAAACGGTAGAAATTCAAGGTTAGCTGACGAACCATATTTATCTGCAATAGTAAGTACAGCTCAGGAGTTTGACATAAATCCAATTTTAATGATAGCTATTGTAGGTCAAGAGCAGGGATTTGTCCCAAGATCACACGAGTACGCTGATAGGATAGCTAATAATCCTTTTAATGTTTACGGTAGCTGGGTTGATTATAATACTAATATATTAGATTCGTCAAAAATAGCAGCCCTAACACTAGTAAATCTAAGTAAAGACAGGCCTAGCGACATAGACCCAATCCAATGGATTAATAGAAAATATGCAGAGGATGAAAATTGGCATAAAGGAGTAAGTAAAATTTTCTATATGCTAAATGAAGAATTAGCAATATCTGAGTAGAGAAGCCAAGTGACACCTTGGCAAACTGATTCCAAACCTTGATTTTGATGAAATGGTAAGTAATAAAAGAATCAAAGATTTTTAGACATAGGGTTAAGATGTATCAATATGTAGATTGTGTTAGAGTTCTTATGCTATAATATGCTTGTATTCCATAAATTATAGAGGGGGAAAGGGCTTGAAAAAGGGAGATGTTTTATGGGCTTTAGCACTGATATTATTTGTTTTTATTATGTTATCACCTTTAACTGGGAAAGCATTTATTAAATTCACTGGAGAGCATGTTTATATTGGCGGATTTATTAAATTTTTTGTATTAGCAACTATGGGAGAACTCTTAGCAATAAGAATAACCACAAGTAATTGGAAAATGCCTTGCGGAATAGTATATAGGGCATTTATTTGGGGATTTCTAGGTATGGCAATTACATTGTTTTTTGCCATATTCCAAAATGGAGTTCAGAGTGCAATGACTAGTGGACTACTTCCAAAAAGTAATTCTAGACTTATATCTGCTTTCTTTACAAGTGCAGCAACTAACATGACATTTGGACCTGCAATGATGGCTGTTCATAGGGTTACAGATACCTATATAGATATGAAATACGAGAACAAAGGTAGCAAAGCATCCCTAAATAAGGTCATAGAAAGAATAGATTGGAGAGGCTTTATTTCATTTGTTGTTTTAAAAACAATACCAATATTTTGGATACCAGCACATACCTTAACATTTTGGCTACCATCAGAATATAGAATAATAGCAGCGGCAATGCTATCTATAGCACTAGGGGCAATACTTGCCTTTGCAAAGAAAAGAAAACAAACTGCATAAACTATCAAGGGGATATATTGGAAATATAAACTTCAATATGTCCCTTTTTATTCCTCCTCTGCATAAAATGAAAGAAAAGTAATGGAGGAAGCTGCTTATGAAGAACAAACTATTGCTTCTAGGTATTAGAAAAGATTCAGTTTTAAAGAAAAAGCTGACTAAGGAAGAGTTGTTTAAGGAAATATGCCATAAAGTACAGGGAAAAAAAGCGGATTCAAGGTATATAGAAAGACTCTATAAATATGCTCTTAATAAAAAACACAAGAATAGCACTTTAATAGAATTAAATCCTGAAAATAATAAAACTCCAAATGCAGAAGAAATAGAGGGATACAGAACCATGATCTATGAGGAGGAGTATGCTACAAGGCTTATTGCTAAAATATTTAATAAGGAAACATCTATCTCCAATTGGAAAATGAACCTACATTTATTGAAAGGATTTTATTCAGACATATTTAAGGATAAAAGTATTGATATTGCCATAGTGGATTCTTATATAGGAGGATATTCTTTATTAGATAATGTGGATAACATATCCTTCAAGAAAGCTAGGAAAGAAATAATTACTAGATCTGAATATTTTCCATGGAAGACCATAGAATATGCTAAAACCTATGCTTTTAACTATAATACAGGTAAATATCCTAGCTACGTAGGCAAGGGAGGAGATTGTGCCAACTTTGCTTCTCAAGCATTACATGCTGGTGGGAAGCTTATGGCAGGTATGAACTCTAATAATTTTAGCAATTGGTTTTGTAGATCAAACCGTGCTTGGGATGTAGACAAAATATCTTCAACTTGGAGGGGTGCAGATGCATTTGGACATTATTGGATGAAAAAGGCTGTTTCTTATAAAAACTTTGACAGGTCATGCTTCAGTGACAATTCAAAATTTAAGCAGGTACTTAAATATGGAGCTAGGGGAGATGCAGTATCTCTACTTAATAGTAATGGTAGACCTTTTCATACATTAATAATAATTGACTATGGTAAGGACGATCTAATATGTGCGGCTCACTCAGGTGATACAATAAGTGCATCCTTAAGAAATTATGGTTTGTTTAGTGGGGGAGTAAGAGTGTATAAAATGAGCGAATGAAACTGATGCAGCCTGCAGTTAAAGGTCTTATATGCTTTCCAACAGACATTACAAAAATTAGTAGGAACATTTTTTTATAGACTATCGTCTATTCTATAAAGAAACAGATACAGTTTAGACAAACAAGGTTTCTATATAAATATACTGTTTTTTAGGAGGAAGAAAAGTGGCAAAGAAAAAAATAAGAATTGTCATATTAGCATTATCACTTTCAATACTAATAGGATGTACAAATTTCAATGGACAAAACAGTGGAGACAACTTAGACAATGGCAATAAGGTAGAGCAAGGACAAAATGAGGATACAAAGACAGATGATAAAGAAATAATTGATCAACTAAAGGAAATTGTCAAGAATAAGGCAAAGCTTCCTGAAGCTTTTAAATACCTAGATGTCAACATTTCAAAGGTTACAAAGGATGATTCAACTCAAATGGTAGAAATATTTGAAAAAGCTCAGAAAGATTATCTAGCTACCCTAGATAATAAATACTATAATGAAGAAACACAAGAAAGGTTTCAAAGCTTAAACAAATCAATAGAAGATATAAATGACTTAAAAGATATTGAAGATGAATCAATCAAAGAACTAGTAACAGAAGCAAAGAGTTTAGGTTATAAGGTAGAAACTGTTGAGGCATCATATTTTCCAATTATTGATTATAGCTTTTTCAAGAAATACAGTAACTATGTGACAGATGATATGAAGGAGTATATTGAAATAATGTCTACAGAATCAGATGAAGCTCCAGCAAAGGATGCAGGCTTGGTCGTTACTTGGGATGAGTTTTTAAATAGGACCCTAACCCAAGAAAAATTTATCAATGAGTATAAGGATTCTGCAAAGCTTGATGATATAAAAGAGCTCTATAATAGATATGTGTACTTTATATTTAATGGGTTAGCCAATACTCCTCTATTTGATTACAATACAAATACAATGGTATCTGAAGCCAAAAACGCTTACTTAGTTGCCATAGAGAGCAAGGAAAGTGCCTTACTAGAAGAATTGAGAGGATATATGAATGCTCTAAAAGGGACTGATTATAAACTAACAGATGACATCATAAAATACGGGGAAGAGGCCATTGATAGGCTTTCATATGATAATTAAATCATGGCAAGAGAAAATGAGATCAATTGATTAGCACTAGGACACGTTATTTTAATTTCAAAGAAGAATTTAACTAGATATTATATGACTTTTAGCACCTTCAAACTTAAATAGTTGAGGGTGCTATGTTTTTCCTATATAATAGTGAGAAGAGAAGAGATATGAAAGGAGCAACCTATTGATGAATTTTCTTGATGGACTTAATGATAAGCAGAGAGAAGCAGTGTTGGATACAGAGGGGCCACTACTAGTCCTTGCTGGCGCAGGAAGCGGAAAGACTAGAGTTTTAACTCATAGAATAGCCTATATTATAGAAGAAAAAGGAGTAAGACCATATTATATACTTGCCCTAACATTTACCAATAAAGCTGCAAATGAAATGAAGGGAAGAATCGGAAGACTAATTGGGGACAAGGCTGAATATATATGGGCTGGAACATTCCACTCAATATGTGTAAGAATACTAAGAACAAATATTGAGAAGCTTGGCTATGGAAGTAATTTTGTTATCTTTGATACAACAGATCAAAAGACTTTAATTAAGGACTGTATAAAGGAATTAAATCTAAATGAAAAAAATTATGAGCCTGCTTCAATGTTGAGCTTTATAGGTTCACAAAAAGACAACCTAGTAGAGCCAGATACCTACATAAACCAGAATTATGGGGATTACAGAGAAAGACAAAAAGGTGAAATATTTAGTCTTTTTCAAAGAAAGCTTAAGGCTAATAATGCACTAGATTTTGATGATATAATCAATAAAACCATAGAATTATTTAGACAATTTCCAGATATACTTGAATCTTATCAGGATCAATTTAAATATATATTAGTTGATGAATATCAAGATACTAATAGAGCCCAATATATACTCATTAATCTATTGTCAAAAAAACATGTTAATATTTGTGTGGTGGGCGATGATGACCAGAGTATCTACGGATGGCGCGGTGCTGATATCAGAAACATTCTAGACTTTGAAAAGGATTATAAAAATGCAAAGGTCATTAAATTAGAGCAAAACTATCGTTCTACAAAAACAATATTAAATGCAGCCAACCAAGTAATAGAAAACAACGAAGGTAGAAAAAGTAAAAGATTATGGACTGCAAACGACGAAGGCTGTCAAATCAAGAACTTTAGCGGTGCCAATGAACATGAAGAAGCAAATTTCATAGTAGACAAAATTAAGGAAATATCTGATGAAGAAGATAGAAAGCTATCAGAGTTTGCAATATTATATAGAACAAATGCGCAGTCACGTGTAATAGAGGAAGCATTCTTAAAAGCTAATATCCCTTACAAAATAGTAGGAGGACATAAATTCTACGATAGAAAAGAAATAAAGGATATAGTAGCTTATTTAAGACTTATTCAGAACCCTGTAGATAATTATGCATTTAAGAGAATAGTAAATGTACCTAAAAGAGGACTAGGAAAGACATCCTTAGATAAACTAGAGCAATATAGCTTAGAAAAAGAGGACAGTATGTTTGGAGTAATGTTAGAATGTGATGAAATTCCAGGACTTACTCAAAGAGCTAAAGACAGCCTAAGTTCTTTTTCTACAATGATTAGAAAGTTCATGGCTATGAAGGAAATATTCACAGTAACAGAGTTAATAGAAAATTTAATTGAATCAATTGGGTATATAGAAGAAATACAAAAGGAAGAAACCATACAGGCAGAATCTAGAATAGAAAACATTAGAGAGTTTTTATCTGTAGTTGTAAGCTTTGAGGAAACTAGTGAAGATAAGAGCCTGGAGGGATTCCTTGCAAATATTTCATTGCTTTCTGATTTAGATAAGACAGATGACACAGATAGAGATACAGCAACTATGATGACACTTCACAGTGCAAAGGGACTTGAATTTCCGGTAGTATTTATGACTGGAATGGAGGAAAGCTTATTTCCGTCATCTAGAGCATATTTTAATGAAGATGATATGGAGGAAGAGAGAAGGCTCTGCTATGTAGGCATCACTAGAGCAGAGGAAATCCTATTTATGACAAGGGCATACAGTCGTATGATTTACGGTAAAACAGGCGTCAACTCTGCTTCTAGATTTTTAAGAGAAATACCGGATGAGCTTACTGAGGACTTAAATGAGACAGAAGAAAGCCCCACTTCAATAACAGCTAGAAAATTTGATACTGAAGTAAATACTAGGAAAAAAACTAATATGTCTCCAAAATACTTTGCTGGATACACTATAGAGAACACTAGAAAAACTCCTGTAACTTCAAATCTAGAGCTTAAACCTGGCTCAAAGATTAATCACAAGGCTTGGGGTATAGGTACGGTGGTTCAAATCAAGGAATTAAGCAATGATAAAGAAATTACAATTGCATTTAATAGTCAGGGCATAAAAAAACTAATGCTTTCTTTTGCACCTATAGAAGTAATTGGTTAAGGAAGGTGAATTATTTGGATAAGCAAAACAGAATAAAAGAACTAGTGGATATGCTAAACGAGCTTAGCTACAATTATTATACATTAGACAGTCCAAAGGTTAGCGATAAAGAATATGATGTGCTCTATGACGAATTAATAGAGCTTGAAGGTAAAACTGGCATAATACTGTCAGATTCTCCTACTCAAAGAGTTGGAGGGGTACCACTTGAAAAGTTTGAAAAGCATAGACATTTAGGAAGCCTTTGGAGCTTAGATAAGGGACAAAGCTATGGAGAGCTTAGAAGCTGGGATCAAAGAGTAAGGAAACTAATAGAGCAGTATAACTTAGAGCAAAGTGAAAAGCTACCACAGCCAACCTATGTAATGGAGTTAAAGTTTGATGGGCTAACTATCAATTTAACTTATAAGGATGGCAATCTAGCTCAGGGAGCTACTAGGGGAAATGGTGTTATTGGTGAAGCAATTCTACCTCAGCTTAAAACAATAAGATCCATACCACTTAGTGTAGACTATAAGGGTACCATTGAAGTGCAAGGGGAAGGATTAATGCCACTTTCTGCACTTAAAAAATATAATGAGAGGGCATCAGAACCTCTTAAAAATGCAAGAAACGCTGCTGCAGGTGCCATAAGAAATCTTAATCCAAAGGTAACAGCTGAAAGAAATCTAATAGGCTATTTTTATAACATAGGTTACTCAGAGGGACTTAGCTTTGATACTCATGCAGAGATGATAGAATTCCTAAAAGAGAATAGATTTCCAGTAAATAAATATTTCAAATTACTGAACAGTATAGAGGAAGTCATAGGAGAAATTGAGAGAGTAAAAGAAGATAGAAAAGGCCTAGACATACTTACTGATGGATTGGTAATAAAAATAAATGATATGAGAACCAGAGATGCTTTAGGTTATACACAAAAATTTCCTAGATGGGCAATAGCATATAAATTTGAGGCAGAGGAAGTAACTACAAAGCTTTTAGACATAGAATGGAATGTAGGAAGAACTGGAAAGGTAACACCTACAGCCCTTTTAGAACCTATTGATATTGGCGGAGTTACGGTAAAAAGAGCCACTCTTAACAATTGGGACGATATCCAAAGGAAAAAAGTTTCCATAGGCGGCAGGGTATGGTTGAGAAGGTCCAATGACGTTATACCAGAGATAATGGGAACCGTAGAAGAAGATCAAGTGGACATAGAAGAAATATTAAGACCTGAGAAATGTCCTGCATGTGACAGTGACCTTGTGCAGGAAGGAGTGCATATATTTTGTCCTAATTCACTATCCTGTAAGCCCCAGCTAGTGTCAAGATTAGTTCACTATGCCAGCAGAAATGCTATGAACATAGAGGGCTTTAGTGAAAAGACTGCTTCTCAGCTTTTTGAAGAGATTAGTTTAAAGGACATACCTGGACTATACGAGCTTAAACTTGAGGATATAGTGAATCTAGAAAGATTTGGACCTAAAAAGGCACAAAATCTTTTAGATGCAATTGAAAAGAGTAAAAATTGCACATTAGCTTCCTTCGTATATGCCTTAGGAATACCTAATGTAGGGAAAAAAACAGCTACAGATCTTGCTGATGAATTCAATTCTTTAGAAAGAATAATGGAAGCAAGCCATGAACAGCTTGTGAAAGTGCCTGATATTGGAGATATAGTAGCAAATAGTATAATTGAGTTTTTCCATGATTCAAAAATAGTTAGCAGTATTAATAAGCTATTATCAGAGGGAATCAATATTATTTATGAACATGAAGAGATTATAGAAGAAACCATATTCACTGATAAAACAGTGGTCATAACAGGAACAATAGAAGGATATAGTAGAAGTCAGGCTGAGTCTTTAGTTAAAAAAATGGGAGGCAAGGCCTCAGGAAGCGTAAGCAAAAGAACAGACTATGTTATTGTTGGAGAAGAAGCAGGTTCTAAGGCAGACAAGGCTAGAGAGCTTGGAATAAAAATAATAACTGGAGCAGAATTTGTTGCTATAGTACAATGATAATCCAAGAATTATCTTCTATACATTAGAATAGCTGAAATAAACAGAAGCTTAACAAAGAAGGAGCCTAGCATAATTACCAAATAGGTAGTTAGTGTTACTCCTTCTTTTATTTTAGAGCAGTTCTCTTGTAAGGAATAAACTAATTGAAAAAGCAGAATAATATTGTAGAACTGTAGTTAAGCTGCTTATAAAAGGAATTAGTCAAAAAATTCTTAGTTGATTTTGCTATTATCTTTTATATTGGATTCTTTCTTATCCCTAAAGTATGGGCAACCAGAGGATATATTTCCTGATGAGATAATCATTCGATTCTGTGTGCATATTCCCTCATTTTCATAAAGACATTTTTCAGAGCAGTTTATAGTCATTATTTATACCTCCCTTTAAGCATTATGTAAAGAATTAAATATGATTTATTTTGCCCAGATGATCTTAGTATTATTTTTTAACTAAAGCTTTTCTTACAGATTTAGTTTTATGTCATTATGTGATATTCTATAATAATGAAAGACTTATTTGAAAGAAGGTGAGGAAATTACACTTTTTCCTAATTACACTGAAACAGGCCATGTTTATCATATAGCTTGCATTACAGATTTAGACAGTATACTAAAGAATGGAATTAAGTATAAGGATAAATCTACTTATCGTACAATGTATTTGGAGTTCCATAAGTTTATTAGCTCACTAAAGCCTGATAGTATACCTGCTTGGGTTAGGAGAGAAAAGGCTATATTTGCCAGCCTAAACTACAATGAGACTCACTCATGGCATTCTCATACAGTTCTTTTGTCACTAAAAATAGATAGGGACAAATGCTGGATTGCAAATGAAAACTTAGCAAATAGAATATATGAACCATTTATATTAAAGGACGTAAAATCATTTGAAGAAGCAGGTAATTATGTAAATAAAGAAGGAAAAAAAGCCATAGAAGATTATTGGACTACATCATTAAGCTTTAGTGAAAACCTAATAGCTAGACGTGATAAAGAAGAAGGGTATGATGCTGAGGTTATGATATTTCATGATATAAAACCTGAGGATATAACCATTTTAAGAATAATTTCAGATCATAAGATAATGACAGTTAAAGAATGTTTGGAGCTTTATAAGGGGGAATAAGAAATGAAAATAGGGAAATTGCCTAATGAAGTACTAGAAGAAATAGTATTCTCAAATATCAGCTATAAAAGAAATGAAGTGCTAACTAGTGCTGGAATAGGAAAAGACTGTGCTGTACTAGACCTTGGAGACAATGTTTGTGTTGTTTCTACTGACCCTATTACAGGAGCCACTAAAGATATTGGGAAGCTTGCTGTTCATATTTCATGCAATGACGTAGCATCTAATGGAGCAGAACCAATAGGCTTACTCATGACCATATTAGCTCCTCCTAGTAGCACAGAGGAAGATTTAGAAAAAGTAATGGAAGATGCAAATGAAATAGCATCAGGGCTAGGAGTTGAAATAATAGGGGGACACACTGAAATTACAGATGCAGTGAACCGATTAATTGTGTCAACTACTGTAATAGGAAAACAACCAAAGAAAAATATGTTAAATCCAAAAGAGGCTAAAGTAGGAGATAAAATACTTATTACTAAAACCGCAGGCATAGAAGGAACAGCCATAATAGCAAATGAGCTAGAAGAAAAGCTAAAAGCTTTAATACCACAGCATCGTATAGATGAAGGAAAGTCCCTAATAGATAAAATAAGCATAGTAGTGGAAGGGAAGATATGTGGACATATAGGAGTCCCTTATATGCATGACATTACTGAGGGTGGAGTATTAGGAGCTGTATGGGAAACTGCAGTTGCAATAAACAAAGGAGTTCAAATTAACCTAGACTTCATACCATTAAAGGAATCTACAAGAGAAATTTGCAATGTATTAAATATCAATCCATTTAAGTTAATATCCAGTGGCAGCTTAATAGTAGTAGCATCAGTAGAAAAGATAGATAATATCCAAAAAGAACTTCTCCAAAATGGCATAGAGTCATCAGTTATAGGCGAAATAACAGAAAAGGATATTTTAGCTCAAGTCAAGGGAGAACTAAAAGAAATTGAGTCTCCTGATAGTGATGAGTTGTATAAAGTACTTTAGTGAGGCTAACCGAAGCTTAAATAAAATACACACTTACGGTTAGCAGTCTCTTTACACAAATTTATTAGCTTAGTATTTTATTTTAGCTTACTACTTTACTATGTTTATATATTTATATGAACGATTTCCTATTATTATTGGTATATTAAAAGAATATTACAAAACCCCAAATCGATTGACATAATATTTCGCGAAATGATATATATATACTATACACATCAGTGAAAATTGTTGACTTATGTTGAATTAATCAGAAAACAAGTATACATAATCGCAAAACATTTGAAGCTTTAGGGGGTAAGATATGAAGAAAATAGTTGCAGCTTTTATGGTGTTTATTATGTTAATAGGAAATAGCGCAGGCGTATTTGCCTTGTCGCAAAATTTCGTAAATGTTAGTGTTAATGGAAAAAAGGCAGATGTACCTACAGCAAATGTTATATTTGATGGAAAGCCTATTGAGACTGACATACCTCCAATAATTCTTAATGACAGAACCCTAGTTCCAATAAGGTCTATTGGTGACCACCTGGGGGCTGAAGTAAGTTGGAATCAAGAAACTAAAGAAGCAAGGGTTAAAACGGAAAATCAAGAAATTATATTGAAGGTAAACAGCAATATGGTTTTAGTTAATGGAGAGAGTCAAGAAATACCCTATGGTGTACCGGCTATTTTAGTAAATGATGCCAGGATTATGGTTCCATTAAGGTTTGTATCAGAGGTTTTTGGATGTACAGTAGAATGGGATCAAAGCACTACCACAGGCATTATTACTAGTTCAAAAATTGAGATCACTGGCATAATAGTAGAAAATTCTACAGAAGCTAGACCAAGGATTAGCCTTATAGCCACAGGGGAAATAAAATATAGAGAAGAGTACCAAATAGAGCCATATAGGCTAATTATAGATGTACATAATAGCAAATTAGATATTAGCGATGAGTCAATGTTAGATTCAAATGGAACAGTTAATTTAGAAGTAAATAAGTATCCAATTAAATATATTAGAATGGCAGAACTTCCTGGTGAACCTAATACGGTAAGAATGGTAATAGACTTAGAGAACCATATTGGATATGATATTAGTTCCTATGATGACAATAAACTTATAACAATATCCTTCTTAAATAATGTACAAGATATTAGCTCAGAAAAGGTACAGGGCAATGAGGCTGTAGTTATAAAAACCTCAGAGCAATTTGAATATAATATGTTCACTTTGACTGATCCTAATAGAATAGTCATTGATATGCTTGATTCCAAACTTTGGACAAACAGTCTTAGTCTGGATGTCAATTCGAAGTTTCTTAAAGCTATTCGTTCATCTCAATACGTCCCGGAATTTTCCAAAGACAACCAAGAAAATATTGTAAGAGTAGTACTAGATTTAAATGAAAACATTGAAATCCCTAATATTCTCATAGATGAGGGAGAAAACAAGATGACTATTTTTGTGGATGATTTAGTTTCCTTAAATGATACCGTCTTTGAGAATATTACTTACTCAAATAGTAACGAGAATGAAGGATTAATAGAAGTATTTGCTAAGAAAAAAACAAAATATTTTGTTGATTACAATGAAAACAGCAATCTGATAGAATTAAAAGTTAAAAAAGAGAATATAGATATAGATCAAGGTACTTTGATATTAAATGATGACAGCATCACAAAAATTACAGTTGACGAAGATGAAGAATATAAGATAATAAAACTATATTTTAAGTCAAAAATTGAGTATGAGGTACTTTCAGATTCAAGAGATGATATAGTTGAGATTTCTTTCAAAAAGATAGAAGAAAATAGTGGAGCTAAGCTTATTGTAATAGATGCAGGACATGGAGGAAAAGATCCAGGAGCCATTGGTCCTAACACTAAGGTAAAAGAAAAGGACATGAACTTGAGTGTAGCTCTTAAGCTTGATAAAATCCTTAAAGAACTAGGATTTAGAACTATACTAACTAGAAGTACAGATGAGTTTATAGTTCTTCAAGAAAGAGCGGAAATTGCCAATAGAAACAATGCAGATGCATTTATTAGCATTCACTTTAATGCAAATGGAAAAAGTAGTGTGGCAGGAGTACAGACCCTATACTGCCCTGCCTATGATGGCAAGGCAAAAGAAGGCGATCAATACCCATTTGCTAAGGCTATACAGGATGCATTACTACTAGGCCTTAATAGACAAGATAGAGAGATAATTAGAAGATCAGATTTAGTTGTAGTGAGAGAGACAAATATGGTAGCAGCACTGGCAGAGCTTGGATTCCTTACTAATCCAGCAGAAGAAAAAATAATTATGACTGATGACTACCATGAAAAGGCAGCCCAAGCATTAGCAAATGGATTAGTAAGCTATTTCAATAGTATAGAGAAGTAAGAAAAATTTATAATAGAGAAATAATTAAGGATAAAGAAAGAAACAAAGTATTCATAGTATCCCTTCAGGGCTAATATACTTTATTAAGTAGTTTTAGCAAAGGGAGGGAATGAATGTATATGAAAAGGCTGTTTATATTTGTTATAGTATTGGGTTTAGCACTTAGTCTATTTGGCTGTAAGGCAATAGACACAATGAAGGACTTAATAACTAATGAGGAGCCAGAAATAGAAATCATAAGAAGTGATGAATATGAAAACATAATGGATGATGCTAGTTTAAGAAACACAGTTCTATATTATCAGAACGAAAATGGCTATCTTGTTCCTGTAAAAAGAAAAGTTCCTTGGGAAGAAGGTATAGCTAAGGCTGCCCTTAAAAACATGATGGATAGCCCAACCATTAGAGAGGACATCAGTAGCATAGGATTAAAGCCATTGATACCAGCAGGAACTGAGATCATTGGAATGTCAATTAATGAAGAAACAGGAGTATGTAAGGTTGACTTTAATAATCAAATCATGAGTAGTCAATCAAAAAAAGATGAAGAAAACATGATAAAAGGTGTTGTATATACATTAACTGAGTTCTCAAATATTAAAGAAGTACAATTTATGGTAGATGGGGAAGTAGTATCCGAGCTTAAATACGGTACAAAGGTTCAGAATCCATTAGCAAGGACAGACATAAATGTAGTAGAAGACCTAGGGACAGGAAGTTCAACGGTTACAGTATACTATAAGGGCACTAGTAACGGAGAATATGAGTACTATGTTCCTGTAACTGTACCAACATTAGCTCCTAGTGCAAATGTACTAACGTCTCTTGAAACATTATTTGATGGAGCGCCTGAGTTATCAGGACTTTATACAGATATTCCAATTGGAGTAGAATTCCAAGGGGTAGAAGTATACAATGGAGTTGCCTATATAGATATAATAACTCATGATTTCGAGCTATTAGAAGATCAAAAAGTATTTAATAATATGACTAAAAATATAGGGCTAACTCTAAAAGAGTTCCCTGAAATAGAATATGTAGAGATATTATTTGATGGCAAGACTATAGAAGAAGCTGGATTAGAGCTTGAGGCTCAAGAAACTGTTCCAGTATTTGCAAATGAATTTTAAAAACTACCACTTTGCTGGTAGTTTTTTTATGACCTAACCTAAGGCACCAAGCACCAAATTTATGTGAGAGGAGCGAACAACCATATTTGTGTAGCCTGACTGCTAAATTGCTTAACCCTATGGTAAAAGTTTAAATTCTCTGTTATTATATTTAATAGTAGGCAACAATAATATGTGTAAATCTAAATGAAAGGTGATTACATATGAATAGAATAGATGGAAGAAATAATGATGAACTAAGAAAAGTTAAGATAACCAGAAATTACATAAAGCATCCACAAGGGTCAGTATTGATTGAAATGGGAGAAACAAAAGTTATTTGTACAGCAATGATAGATGATAGAGTGCCACCTTTTTTAAAAGGTGCTAGTACAGGATGGATTACAGCAGAATACTCAATGCTTCCTGGTTCAACAATAACAAGAAAAATCAGAGAATCCAGTAGGGGTAAGGTAGAAGGAAGAAGTCAAGAAATTCAAAGATTAATAGGAAGAGCCTTAAGGTCTGTGGTTATATTAAAAGATATAGGTGAGAGAACAATTTGGATAGATTGTGATGTGATACAAGCAGATGGAGGTACTAGAACAGCCTCTATAACAGGGTCATTTGTAGCTCTGGCAGATGCCTTATACAGTCTATATAAAGCAGGAAGCATATCATATATACCACTAAGAAGTTTCTTGTCAGCTGTAAGTGTAGGAATAGTCAATAATGAGGCTGTATTAGATTTGTGCTATGAAGAAGATTCTAATGCGAAGGTAGATATGAATATAGTCATGACAGGTAATGGAGATTTTGTGGAAGTTCAAGGAACTGGAGAAGAATCACCATTCTCCTTAAAAGACTTAAATAACTTAATAGAATTAGGCCAAAAAGGAAATGAAGAGCTCATAGAACACCAAAGACAATCCCTAGGACAAGTGATAAGCGACCTGATAGATAGAGGCAAGGGAGAAGGAATAAATGAGTAAAAAAACCCTTATTGTTTCCAGTGATAATAGCCATAAAATAGTGGAAATAAAGAAGATATTAAAGGATTTACCCATTACTGTGCTTTCGAAAACAGAAGCAGGATGCGGTGAAATTAAGGTCATAGAGGACGGAAACACCCTAGAAGAAAATGCAATAAAAAAGGCTGTAGAAATAGCCAAACAAGTAAATGCCATAGTCATTGCCGATGATACTGGACTTTTTGTAGATAATATTAATGGAGAACCAGGCATCTATTCAGCCAGATATAGTGGTGAAAATGCTACAGATAGTAGTAATAGAAAAAAACTACTAAAAGAACTAGAAGGTGTTGGATTTGAGAAAAGAACAGCAAAGTTCAAAACTATTATTGCAATAGTATTAGAGGATAAAAGTGTAAAGCTAGCCTCAGGAGAATGTAGCGGCAAAATCGGCTTAGAAGAAAAAGGAGAAAATGGCTTTGGCTATGACTCATTATTTATAGCTGATGGCTATGATAAAACTTTTTCCCAACTAGGTGAGGAAATAAAAAACACTATAAGTCATAGGGCTAATGCACTGAAAAATTTAAGAGAAGAGCTGAAAGGTTTAGAATGGAATGAAGATAGGAATAATAAGTGATACACATGGATATGTTCAAGAGTGTATAAATGCACTGAAAAAGATAGATGAAATTGATATGATTATGCATCTTGGTGATTATACAAAGGATGCAAAGGCTATAAAAGAAGCTTTTAATATTACAATGTTAAACATAAGAGGAAACAGTGACCCTTATGATAATGATACACCCCATGAAAATATTATTGAACTTAAAGGGAAGAAGATATTCATGACTCATGGAGACCAGTATGGAGTAAAGCAAGGATTAAGCCATATATACTATAAAACTAAGGAACTTAATGCAGATGTAGCATTATTTGGGCATAGTCATACATCTACACTTATAGAATATGATGGAATTCTTTTTCTAAATCCAGGAAGTCCTACCTTGCCTAGGGCAGGTACGTCAAAGAGTATAGGAATGCTATATATAGACAATGGTAATGTTAAAGGTGAAATAATAGCCATTTAGTGAAAAATGTTCATTTAAAAGATGTCGAAAAAGTATTGACGAATACATCTAAGGCTGATATAATTTATTATTGTCAGTTGAAGACATGTTTATTTGCGTAATGCGGGTGTTGCTTAGTGGTAGAGCACCGGCTTCCCAAGCCGGTTGTGAGGGTTCGATTCCCTTCACCCGCTCCACGTTGTACCCATAGCTCAGTAGGATAGAGCAACGGCCTTCTAAGCCGTGTGTCCGGGGTTCGAATCCCTGTGGGTACGCCATTTAAAAAATATTATGGTGGGTATAGCGCAGTTGGTTAGCGCGCCAGATTGTGGCTCTGGAGGCCGTGGGTTCGAATCCCATTATCCACCCCAAATGACTTATTTACGACCTAATGCGGAAGTGGCTCAGTGGTAGAGCATCGCCTTGCCAAGGCGAGGGTCGCGAGTTCGAATCTCGTCTTCCGCTCCATTTTATTTTTTGGCTATTTCTTTGCGCTCTTAGCTCAGCTGGATAGAGTAGCTGACTTCGAATCAGTTGGCCGGGGGTTCGAATCCCTCAGGGCGCGCCATATTAACAAACCATCTTACAAGTAATTCTACTTATAAGATGGTTTATTTTTGTCTATGAGCCTAACTTTGAACAAAGAAAAGTTTAAATGCTTCAAAAAAACTGATTGTATTCTATTTTGAGACTATGGTATATATAAAACCTCAATTAGGGATAATAATTTAGAATCTATCTTATCTTATATGAGAGGAGAATATGTATGATGATACGGGAAGGGTTAGTGCCAACATTGTTAGGAACAGCAGTTACTGGAATAGCCTTGGCTACAAGGATTTCTGATGTTAGAAAAAGAGGAATGGCTAAAGATGAAATTGCTCCCATGATAGTAACAGGATTAGTTGGTTTTGGATTAGCCCATATAGTATTAGGCGGCATTGACTTAATTCAAGAAAGATAGGTTTAGCAAGGGCATTGCCCTTGCTTTTTACTTTAGCTTAAAACCTTCTTTATCTTATCTATAGTATACTCAATATCACCTTGTGAAACATATTTATGAGTAACAAATCTAATCCTGCTACTATTAATATCAGAAGCTAATATACCTTCATTTTTTAACCTTGCAACAAGGCTTACGCTGTCATACTCAGAAGTAGCCAAGTCAACCATCAATATATTAGACTCTACAGTGTCCATATTAATATGGAAATCCTTAATATCCTTAAGTCCTTCAGCAAGAAGTCTTGCATTTATATGATCCTCTGAAAGTCTTTCAACCATGCTAGTCAAAGCGAGTAGACCTGCTGCTGCTAAAACACCGGCCTGTCTCATGCCACCACCTAGCATTTTTCTGTATCTTCTAGCCTTGTTTATAAATTCTTTACTACCTGCAAGTATCGAACCTACTGGTGCGCATAATCCCTTTGATAAACAGAACATTAGGCTATCACAATATTTTGTTATTTCTTTTACATCACAGCCTAGTGCAGTGCTTGCATTAAATACCCTTGCACCATCTAAATGTACTGGTAGATTATATTTTTTAGCTAGGTCATAAATTTCCTTCATTGACTCAGGAGGAACCACAATCCCACCTGCCATATTATGGGTGTTTTCCAGGCATATAAGTCCTGTTTGAGGATGATGAATATCACCATCTACTACAATAGCCTTTTCTACATCCTTTGCACTCATTATTCCATTGTTGCCCTTTACAATACGAGCCTGTACACCAGATAAAAATGCAATTCCAGCTACTTCATAATTATAGATATGAGATCTTTCTTCTAGAATTACTTCATTTCCCCTTTGGGTATGGCATAGTACTGCCAGTTGATTGCCCATGGTACCAGATGGAACGAATAATGCGGATTCTTTGCCTACTAGCTTAGCAGCCATTTCTTCAAGCAGGTTTATTGTAGGGTCTTCCCCATATACATCATCGCCTACTTCGGCATTAAACATTGCTTTTCTCATTTCTTCAGTAGGCTTAGTTATAGTATCACTTCTAAAATCTACAATTCTCATATAAATCATCTCCTAGATATAGGTTTGAATATATTATATCTCATCCAAATCATGCAGTAAAGACTGCAAAGGAGCTACCTGATAATTTAAAAATGAGGAAGTTGAAATCTAAGCTAAAAAGCTAAAAAGTAAATTATTTATACTATTTTTATACAAAATAATAATGTATAATGTTATCTAGTGCTGTTTTGCATAATATAAAGGATACGGAGAGAATGACATGGAGAGATTGGATAATAGAGACATTAGAAATCAAATATTTAAGCTAGCTATTCCAGCTATACTGGAAATGACATTGCATACCCTTGTATGGACAGCTGATACAGCTATGGTAGGAAGGCTTAATCCTGCCTCCATATCCTCTGTTAATCTAGGGGCACAGATTATGTTCACTATAAGCAATGTTTTTGGTGCTCTTGGAATAGGTGCTACTGCTATGGTATCTCGACAAATAGGAGCGAAAAGGAGAGATGAAGCAGAGAATATAGCAGCTCAAGCAATAGGAATAGCTTTTATAGCCAGTATAATAATAGGACTTGTTGGAATCTTATCAGCTAATTCAGTATTCAAATTAATAGTAGATGACCCAGAGGTTGTAGCTTTAGGCAGCAGCTATCTTAGAATAGTATTTATTGGTGCATTCTTTTTAATACCGCAGTTTGTTGCAAACTCAATTTTAAGAGGGGCGGGAAATACAGTTGTTCCCCTAGTGTCTGCAGCATTTGCTAATGCATTCAATATTATTGGAGACTATGTACTTATATTTGGAAAATTTGGTTTTCCAGAGCTTGGAGTAAATGGAGCTGCTATTGCAACTGGAGTTGCACAAATGATAGGAGCATCTATTACATTCTTTTTCTTAATTAGAGGAAAATCAGGTATCAAGCTTCATATTAGTAGGGTATTTAGGTTAAGTAAGGATGTAGTTAAGAGTATTGTAAATTTAAGTGTACCTGCTACACTTGAAACCTTTATGAATGAGGGTAGCAGACTTTTATCATCATTTTGGATAGCACAATTAGGTACAGTTTCCTTTGCTGCACACTCTTTAGCTAATGCAGCTGAATCAATTTCATATATGCCTGGATATGGCTTTGCTGTTGCAGTGACAACAATGGTAGGACAAAGCCTAGGTGCAAAGGATTTGAGAAGAGCTGAAATTAGCACAAAGAAAATCATAATATACTCATCATGGCTAATGGGGCTAGTAGCTTTAGCTTTTGTGGTTTTTCCTTTTGGAATAATGAGGCTTTTCAGTAATGACTTGAAAACTGTAGAATTAGCAGCGAAATGCTTACGTATAGGTGCCATTGAGCAAATTCCAATAGCAATAGGTATGACAATATCAGGTGCTTTAAAAGGCGCTGGGGATACAAAGGGACCTTTTAAAATATCCTTGGTTACAAATCTTGGTGTAAGGCTACCTTTGATTTTCATTATTGTATTTATATTAAAATGGAATGTAGTATTTGTATGGTTGGCCACAGGAATTCAGTTTATAGTTGAAGCAGTACTAATGACAATTAGATATAGACAAGGTAGATGGAAGTCTATAAGAATGTAAAAGAAAGAGCTCATTATTGTGCTCTTTCTTTAGCTTTAATCTAGTTCAATAGATTTTATTACATACTCAATATTCTCCATAGGAGTTTCAATTAAAACATGGTCTCCTACTTTTTTAAGTAGAAGCGATTTTCCAATTGGAGAAAGATATGATGCAAAATCACCATCTAGTGGATTTGTTGTTAAAAAAGGTGAAACTATTTTAAATCTTTCTACCTCTTTGTTACTAATATCCTCAACTTCAACAATACTATCGATTAATACGAAGGGACAATCAGTACCTATCTCTTTAGAGTCACTTATGTCTTTCATATAACTGTCTATACGTGAAACATAATCAATCATTAGTGTTTCAAATTCTAATCTTTCGGCAGACATTTCATAGTAATATTCTTCTATAACTTCACTCTTTTCTTCTTCGATTTCCACTAAATGCCCTACGAGCTTTTCATAGATTGTTTTTACTTCTGTAGTCATACAATACCCCCCTGTCTCATATACATTAAATGGTAAAAAATTAAATATACAACAAGCCACCCCGTATATATACGGAATGGCTACTTTATATAATCATACCACAGATGTTAATCATTGTCAACAATGACTGACATTTCCATTTAATAACAGAGCTTAAGAAAGATTAGGAATAATTAAGTCATATATAATATATTGCAAAGAAAGTTATTTTCTAATACTATTATATCTAAAGAGGTAGAACCACAATAGAACTATATTCACATCATGCAGATGTTTGCTTAATATTAGTATTGTAGTTCTTGTGTGAAAAAAAAGATGATAGTAGGTTGATAATTATGGAGCTAAAGCAAAAAATTAAAGTATCTGTTCGTAATCTAGTAGAATTCATCCTTAGATCAGGAGATATAGATTCGGGATTTGTGGGTAGTAGCAATAACAGAGCATTAGAAGGCACTAGGATACATAAGAAGATACAAAGCACTAGTGGCGAAAATTATGACTCTGAGGTCATTCTTAAATATGATATGGAATACGATGATTATATACTAAGTCTTGAAGGCAGAGCAGACGGCATCATTAAAGACAATGACACTGTTACAATAGACGAAATAAAAAGCACTGCAGCACCTATTGAAAAAATAGATGAAGACTTCAATCTTCTTCATTGGGCACAGGCGAAATGCTATGCCTTTATTTATGCTGAGCAAAATAATCTACTAAATATAAATGTACAGCTAACATATTATCAAATAGATACAGACGAAATCAAACGTATAGTTAAAGAATTTGACTTTGAAGAACTTAAAGAGTTCTTTTTTGATTTAATTCGAAGGTATTTTATCTGGACAGAAATGCAGCATAAGTGGAATATTGAAAGAGATGCTTCTATAAAAGAGCTTTCTTTTCCTCATGAAACCTATAGAAAAGGGCAGAGAGAATTAGCAGTAGCTGCATATAAGACCATAGTAAATGAGAAAAAGCTATATGCCCAAGCCCCAACAGGAATAGGGAAGACCATATCTACATCTTTTCCTGCCATTAAGGCTATAGGAGAAGGTCATATTTCTAAAATATTTTATTTAACAGCTAAGACCATAACCCGAACTGTTGCTTCAGAGGCTTTTTCACTGATGAGAGAAAGCAGTCTAAGGGTAAAGACTGTAGTCCTCACTGCCAAGGATAAAATATGCTTTAAAGAAAAAGCAACCTGCAATCCAGAAGCATGTGAATATGCCAAAGGACATTATGATAGGGTAAATGATGCTATAATGGATATCTTGAAGAATGAAGATGAGTTAAATAGAGAAACCATTGAAAAATATGCATTAAAGCATTGTGTATGCCCCTTTGAATTTTCCCTTGACTTAACTTTATGGGCAGATGCAGTGATTTGCGACTATAACTATGTATTCGACCCCACTGTAAGCTTAAAAAGATTCTTTGCAGAAAAGGGAGGAGACTATGTCTTTCTAATTGACGAGGCTCATAACCTAGTGGATAGAGCTAGGGAAATGTACTCAGCAGAGCTTTTTAAGAAGCCTTTTTTAGATTTTAAAAGAGATGTAAAGACTGCTTATCCTAAGCTATCAAAAGCTCTCAATAAAATAAACCAATATATGCTAGATCTAAAAAAGAAATGTGATGATAATGGATATTATATTAAGGATGAGTTAGATGGTGATATATATTATTATCTGAAGAAAGTCATCGCAGAATGTGAAGACTACTTATTAAAGCAGAAAAATGCAGAGAGGTATGAAGAACATCTAACCTTATATTTTGACGTTTTAGCCTTTACAAGAATATGTGAGCTATATGACGAAAAATACATTACCTATGTAGAAAACTCTAATGGAGATGTAAAACTAAAACTCTATTGTTTAGACCCATCTCATTTATTAAAGGAAACCTTAAAAAAAGGCAAAGCAGCTATATTCTTCTCTGCCACCTTGATTCCAATGGATTATCATAAAAACATATTAGGAGGAGAAGAGGATGACTATACGATTTATCTAGGTTCTCCTTTTCCTATAGCAAATAGACGAATTCTTGTAGCAAATAGGATTTCTACAAAGTATAGGGATAGAGAAAAAAGTTACTCAGATATTGTGGACTATATTAAATCTGTTTTAGATGCTAAAGAGGGCAATTATTTGATTTACTTTCCATCCTATCAATATATGAACAAGGTTTATGAATTGTTCATAGAAAAATACCCTGAGCATGAAACTTATGTCCAAGCACCTAATATGACTGAAGAAGAGAGAGAAGATTTTCTAGAGCTGTTTGAGCTGGACAAGGATAAAAATGTTTTAGGCTTCTGTGTCCTAGGTGGAATATTTTCTGAGGGAATAGACCTAAAGCATGATAGGCTAATAGGAGCTATAGTAGTAGGGGTTGGACTACCTCAGATTTGCCTTGAAAGAGATATTATTAAAGACTATTTTAATAAGGTAAATAATCTGGGATACGAATACTCATACATGTATCCAGGCATGACAAAGGTACTCCAAGCAGCTGGGAGACTGATTAGGACAGAAGAGGATAGAGGAATAATCCTACTACTGGATGAGAGATTTGTATACTCAAACTACCAAAGGCTATTTCCTAGGGAATGGTTTCCTTATATAAGAGTAACTGGTGAAAATATAGGAAAGTATTTAGATGAGTTTTGGAAAGTGCAGTGAGCAAAACGTCCCTCTGGCCTCTATTCATTTGTCAGATACAAAATAAACTCTGTCCCTTGATTAACCTTAGATTTCACATTTACATAACCATTCTGACCCTTAATAATCTTTTCTGTTAAATGTATGAGTCAAAGGGGACGGTTCTTTTGACTCCAAATCCTGCTCTATTCAGAGGAAGAAATGTTTATTTTGATTTAGATGGTATTAGAAAGATTTTAATTAATGTTATGAGTCGTGAATTATTCATTACTCTTTGCAAGAAGAATTCAATTTTGCAAAGTCCCAATCATTCCAGTCATTACCAAAATAAATTTTTTAAAATCTTATTGACTTTAATCCTACACGTGGTATAATAATCCTTGTCAGTAAAAAAACACGCGGGAGTGGCGGAACTGGCAGACGCGCTAGACTTAGGATCTAGTGTCATTGACGTGGGGGTTCAAGTCCTCTCTCCCGCACCAAAAACAAAAGGTAATATAGATTTATTGGTCTCAAAGCCAGTAAATCCGCGCCTTTCGAGGGCTTCCACGATGAAAAGTGGAAGCTCTTTTTTCGTAGATTTATTAGGATAATAGCTTCACTCTGATAGGACTCAAACCCGCAAGTAAAGCAATCAGGAGTAGCGCCCTTTTTCAGAGGACAGCAAAATTTAAAAGGGCGCTGCCCAAAACCGAATCAATTGAATAAAACGAAACTGCAAAAGGGCGCTGATTTTACGGCTGGTGAAAAGCCGATTGAAGTCAGCGCCCTTTTTGCGTTTCACCATTAT
>JBBAFY010000020.1:0-33062 GCA_041655135.1 Tissierellales bacterium | reverse complement strand
CAATAGACTCAATGCCGACCAGGATACGCTCTGGGTTGAGACTGTCCAGCAAGTAATAAAAACCTTTGCCTTCCTCGCCGACCATATCCTCGTCGGGGATAAAGTAGTCGTCGATAAACACAGCGTTGGAGTCGACAGCATTGCGTCCCAGCTTTTTGATACGCTGCACTTCGATCTTGCTGCGGTCAAGGTCAGTGTAAAAAAGCGTCATACCATCAGTAGGCCGCTTGCCATCCTTCTTGTGGCGAGTACGTGTCAGTAGCAGAATCTTATGAGCTACTTGTCCGGTGGAGGTCCACATTTTACGACCATTGACGCGGTAGCCCCCCTCGACCTTTGTGGCAAAGGTGTCAATGCTGGTGGTATCCAGGCCAGCGTCGGGCTCCGTGACACCGAAGCAGGCCTTGTGCTCGCCATTGATCAGAGGTGTCAGCCAGCGTTGCTTCTGCTCAGGAGTGCCGTGTACGACAATAGCGTGAGGGCCAAAGAGGTTGATATGCAGCGAGGAAGCGGCGGAATATCCACCGCCCCCGGAAGTCACTGCATGCATCATTATTGCAGCTTCGGTAACTCCCAACCCTGCCCCGCCGAGTTCTTCGGGCATTGTGATACCGAGCCACCCGCCTGCGGCCATAGCGCTATGAAACTCCTCGGGGAAGCGGGCGTTTTCTTCGCACTCCGTCCAGTAGTCGTCGCTGAACTGTGAGCAAATCTTGCTGACGCTGGAGTGGATTTCTTGATGGGTTTCAGTTAATGAAAAGTCCATAGGTCACCATTGGAAAGTGATATTCAGTAAAATAAGTAGCCTAAAGGTGCCGGCAAGTCTTAAAAAATTAACCAGTTATCAGGTGAGCTGGTTATCGACCCTCAAGACCTACGATGCTAATAGCACAAACGCCATTGTAGGGTACTCCCCCAAGGTTGTGTGAGAGTCCCAATTGAGGGTCTTTCAGCTGGCGCTCACCTGCTCTGCCGTGCATTTGCAGGTAGTGTTCATAAACCATGCGCAAACCTGAGGCCCCGATGGGGTGGCCAAAGCACTTAAGACCACCGTCGATCTGGCAAGGAAGTTTGCCGTCAGCATCAAACACACCGTTCATGATGTCTTGCCAAGCCATGCCGTCGTCGGACACACCCAGGTCCTCCATGGTCACTAGCTCCGTAATGGAGAAGCAGTCATGCACCTCCAGAGCACTGAGCTCTTCTCTCGGATTTTTAATGCCGGCTTCGGCATAGGCTGCTTTAGCAGCGTTGCGGGTGTTCTGTACATAGCTGCCATCCCAGGCATTGGTACCCCATTCGCGACCGGAACTGGCGGACAGTTGCAGTGCTTTAATGGTAACCATCTGGCGGTCTTTTTGCAGAGCGCGGGCAATTTCTGGAGTGGTAACGATGGCGCAGGCAGCTCCATCACTGACTCCGCAGCAGTCGAATACCCCGAGAGGGTCGGCAATCATGGGAGCGTTGAGAATAGTCTCCATGGAGACGGCTTTTTGTAGGTGAGCTTTTTTGTTCTTGGCGCCGTTTTGATGGCTTTTCCAAGACACGCGGCCTATGGCACGCTTAAGATCTTCCTTGGAAACACCGTATTTGGCACGATAGCCTGTAGCGAGTTGAGCAAATCCTGCAGGTGCCGAGGAATAGGGCATCCACAGGTCATTGACGTTACCTTTAAAAACTACGGGCAGGCCCCCATAGCCGGTGTCCTTGAGTTTTTCTACGCCCAGTGCCAGAGCAATATCCACTGCTCCAGAAGCAACAGCATACGCTGCGCCACGCAAGGCTTCAGTGCCGGTGGCACACATGTTTTCCACTCGGCTTACGGGGATGCCTTCAAGCCGCAAGGCGGATGAAAGGGGTATTGCGGAGTTGCCGACATTAACCTGCTCGGCACAGGAGCCCAGCCAGGCGGCGCCGATTTCGGAGCGCTCGATACCCGCATCTTCCAGGGCTTCGGTAAAAGCTTCTACCATTAGACCTTCGGAGCCCGTATCCCAGCGCTCGCCAAAGCGTGAACAGCCCATGCCAAGGATTGCAACCTTGTCTTTGATGCCACTAGCCATCTCTATTCTCCAGCCAAACTATATTGAGGGTGTCGCTTTCCAAAAGTAACGGTCGAGGTGGCGCAGAGTATCCCGCTCCTTGATACGGAAAGCCATTTCAACCTCCATTCCTGTCTCAATGTCAAGAGTGCCGACGTCGCAAACCTCCATCAAAACTCGTGCCCCGTTATCAAATTGCATCAAGCCAACGTAAAGAGGCGGTGCTGGGGTGTACATCAGCCAGTCTACGGTATAGGTGGCAACCTTGGCTTTTTCTTCGCTCAGCGCAAAGGGCTCGAGGCTGTGGTAAGAGCCGCAGTTGACGCAGCTCGGTGCGCGGGGAAACTGCACGGTTCCACAACTGTCGCATTTGCCACCTACAAAGCCAAAAAACTGGTCAGCGCCGCGGTACATTTCGGTCAGGATGCTTTTTTTGTCAGCTTCGGCACGCATACCCCAGTCGATATCGATGGCCCCGTCGTTGGAGAGCATTTTCAAGTAGGCTGTTTCGGTAATGCCGCGGGCTAGAGTGCCCGCCAATCCGCGGCGACCAGTGTCAGCAGGTCTACGCAGCATTTCAAAAGCAGCTACTTCACAGCCATTGGCGAAAGAAATGATAACAATGAGGTCGCCTGGCTGAGCTTTTTCAAGGGCGTCAATGAGTTGCAGTATCGATTGAGCAGCGCCTGTATCGCCCACTTGACCTTGAAAGTTGGGAAGCAGGCGGTCGGCGGCGATGCCCAGTTTTTTTGCCACAAACCCGTCGCTGCCAGCAGGGCCGCCGGAAATACCGAGCCAGGCAACATCGTCGGCACTTCGGTCGCAAGCGTCAAGAATTTTGCTGAAGCCTTGGGGGACAATCTTCGCCATGCCCTCATCGCGGACCCAGCGCTCTTCCCAGTGGTAGTTATATTTTTCACCTACCGAGCGAAAATGGTCTACGAAAGGCTTAGAGATCGTCTCAGAGGCCACTAGCCTGGCGATCAAGTCTTCGCCCTCGCCCACCAGCAAGGCGCCAGCGCCAGATCCGTACTGCATCTCTTGAGCACTGCCGGGTTTGGCAACGCGTTTCTCTGCAGCTACCACCAAGCGATCCCCTTGGCCGCCAGCTTCCAGAGCGCGAACTAGGGCTGTGGTGCCGGCTCGAGTGGAGCCGCCAAAGTCAGAGCAGCGGATTGATTCGCAAAGGGACAACGCTGAGCCTACGACGACTGCGTTTTGAAGGTCTGCGAAGGGCGGAGTGGTGCTGGCAAAGTCCAGGGCAACTAGCGTTTGACGGTCGTATCCCTTTATACAGTCTCGGGCTGCTTCTACTGCCAGGGTTATGGCATCTTCATCCCAGTTGCAAAAACTTTTTTCACCTTTACCCAGTCCCTTGAGGGAAGGTAATGCCCAGGCGTGGGCCTCGGCTATAGCCGCCCGTGCCATCCGGCGCCGAGGAATATAGGCACCAAATGATTTGATCCCTACAGACAACGCATTGCCCATGTGATTTTCTCCAGTTAAGCAAGCACCTGGTAAAGCGGAAAGGGCAAAGGCTTGCCTACTTTGCCGTCTACATTAACAGTTTGCTAGCTTACTTTATAGTGGCTTCCAATGGCAAGTTTTATGGCTTATATTTGCTTGCTTACTGCTGTGGAATGTTAACCAGTCTGTACTCACGCACATTCTACCAAAATCTTCTACCGGAAATCCGGCTTTACCAGTCAGGGGAAAACAAGACGATGAGTGATGCGATACAAGTAGAGGTCAGTGAGAAAGTCGCCTTGCTGGCGTTCAACCGCCCCGAAGCTAAAAATGCTCTGCGTCCCCAGGACCGGGTGGAGTTGGGAAGCATATTAAACGACTTGGCCAAACGAGCAGATGTTAGAGCTGTTGTATTGAGTGGCCGGGGAGACATTTTTTGTGCTGGTGCAGACCTGAAAGCTGCCAGTGGGTTTAATGTCAGCCATCCCCGTAACACTACTTGGTCATTGCTCCATGATGTGCAGCCAGCTCTGGAGTGTATTACCCGTATGGACAAGCCGGTGATCGCTGCCATCAACGGTCCTGCTATCGGAGTTGGTATGTCTTTTGCCCTTGCCTGTGACCTGATGGTAATGGATAAAAGCACGTACATGATGCTGCCCTTTATTAACCTGGGGCTGGTGCCTGATGGTGGCGCAGCTTGGCTTTTACAGCGCAGGGTTGGCTATGCACGTATGTTTGAATCGATCTGCGATGCTCGCAAGCTAGATGCTGAAACTTGTAAAGAATGGGGTATAGCCAATAAGCTCAGCGAGCCGGGAGAGGCTGTGGAGACTGCCATGACTTGGGCAAAAAAGCTGGCAGCTTCAGCGCCCACTGCCATGGCGCTCACAAAGCGTCTCGCACGGCTAGCTGTAACCAACCGACTGGAAGAGTCGTTGACATTGGAGGCAGAATTCCAGGGTGTTTGCGGCGCTAGCGCGGAAACAAAGGAAGCGGTTGCTGCTTTTATGGAAAAGCGCCCCGCAAACTTTGATAAGCTGCGGTAACTCAGCCTGCAGCCATAGGCTTTGTATTTTTGATTAAACTCTTCAGGTGCGGGGAGCGCTGCTTATTCCTCCAGAGTGTAGGCAACGTAGTAGTCCCCGCGCTTGGTATCCATCCAGGCGTGTCCGCCGGCAGCGATTAGAACATACTGCTTGCCCTGCCACTCGTAGGTCATAGGGCCAGCTTGACCGCTAGCGGGCAGCCGATCCTTCCACAGCTCTTTGCCGCTATCTATATCAATTGCACGAATCCGGTCATCCATGGTGGCTGCAATAAATACCAGCCCTGAGGCAGTTACCAATGGCCCGCCTACATTGGGCGTCCCTAGTTCCAGCGGGAGGGGGAGTGGTGCAAGCCGGTCGATAGTGCCTAGCGGTCGCTTCCACAAAATCTCGCCGCTGTTGAGGTCAACCGATGCCAATATTCCCCAGGGTGGTGCGTTACAGGGAGCGCCAAAGGGAGAACGGACGAGATCAAGCTTTGCCCGGTAAGGCGTTTCCAGCATGTCGCCCCCGGCATGACGGCGCCAGATGGCAGTGTCATCAACGCTGATGATCTGCATGGGCTGCATGTCGTTGGTACGTTTTTCGAGGGTTACCTCCGTGACAACATTGGAGAGGTTGACAACCATGATCCCGGTGGTGGGATCCACTGCCGGCCCGCCCCAATTCATGCCGCCGATCCAGGCAGGTTTTTGTAAAGTGCCTTGTTCCGATGGTGGTGTATAGACACCATTGTTGCTGAGCTTTTCAAAACGTTTGCGACACTTGCCTCGATCCCAGAAAGTAAAGCCCCAGGCATCAGTGGGCGAGATCTGGTGGGACAAAAGAGGTTTGGGCTTGACCGGAAAAGGCTGAGTGGGAGAAGTTTGCTCGCCGGGTACAGTACTCTGTGGCACAGCACGCTCCTCGATATCAAACAGAGGTTCGCCTGTTTCCCGGTTAAAGACAAAGATCAAACCCTGTTTAGTGGTTTGCACCACAGCAGGAGTCACTTTACCGTTGTGTTTGAGGTCTACTAAGACTGGTGGTGCCGAGAGGTCATAGTCCCACAGGTCGTGGTGGACAATCTGGAAGCTCCACAATTTTTCACCGGTGCTGCCACGCAGAGCCACCAGGGAATTGGCGTCACGATTATCGCCATGGCGAAAGGCGCCATAAAAATCTGGCGAAGGGCTTGAAGTGGGAACAAATAATAAATCTCGTTCAGTATCAGCCGTCATTAGTGCCCAGACGTTGGCGCTTCCGCTTTGTCGTGCACCTTCTTCTGGCCAGTTACCAGGAGTGGGCACCGTAGTGGCAGAAGGAGATGAGGTAACGTTAGATGGGTTTGGAAGAGGGTCAAACTCCCAGCGCACTTCACCGCTATGGACATCAAGGGCTACAATTTTTCCAGAAGGAGTAGTGGCTCTATAGCTGTCAACAATAAGGCTACCAAATACAACCACGTCACCGATGACCGTGCCGGGGTTGCTCATGATGAGTTCACCAGGAAAGGCCATTTCAGCAGTTCGGTCAACAAATGCCTTGCCGTTATCTCCAAAGCTCTCGCAGGTTTTACCTGTACGGGTATCAATGGCCACTACGTGATTGGTTGGCAATGCCATGAATGCTCGCTGCTGGCAGGGCTGCTCTTGCCCAGTGTCTGGCTGTGAAGCTTGCCAGTAAGCAAGTCCTCGGCAGCGATAGAAGAACGCCTCAAAAAGAGGCATGGATTCCCAGGGATCATACCGCCACTTTTCCTTTCCTGTTGCGGGGTCGAGAGCAATAATGCGGTTGAAGGCTGTACAGGTAAGGATGGAGTCACCGATCAGCGCTGGTGTGTTCTGAAACATAGCCAGGTTATAGATTTCGCTGAATTCTTCTTGTTCACCACTGCGAGTTGTCCACGCCTTTTTGAGATGGGTAACGTTTTGTTTGGTAATCTGTTTCAGCGAAGAGTAACGTTGTGCACCGGGGTCTCCACCGAAATACTCCCAGGACGATGCCATGAGCAAGGTTGGCATTGTGAACAATAGGGGCAACGCCAGGATTATTTGACGAATAGCTTTGTGGTGCATGACATAATTCCTTGGCGTTGTGGTTTTATCAGCGAGGCTATAGGAGATAATAGCAAGCCTCGCGACGTTAAAGTAACAAGCAAGTTATCAATTAGTTTTTTATAAAGGCATCGGGGTTGAATGCACTTACATCAAAGTAGTCGGAATAACGAATAATGAGTCCATCTTTGATTTCAAATGTACCCATAATTTTTGCCGAATGAGTTTGCCCGCTATCGCCCCATAGGTGGTCAATCCTTTCGGTGAGTACCTTGTGGTCTCCATCGCAGGCAATGCTGATCATTTCAACCCGGCCAAAAGTCATCTTTACAATATCGTTGTACTTTTTTACCCAGTTCATCACCGCCTCTTTTCCTTGCTGGTCAGGTAGGCCAGTGTTCTGCCAGATTCCGTCAGGGTGTATCCAGCGTTCGAAAGCGGGTATAAATCCCTTTTCCCAATCTTTAAAAAATGCCTGTACGACCTCTTTTGATGTCATGGTGTTCATAATGCTATACCTCTTAATTGTGTTTAGGTGGGCTTGGGGGTTACAAGTTTTTTATGTCCTGGGTGTTTGAGTGAAGTCTGGCATGTTATCAATGGGGCCGGTCGCTTGGTAAAACGCAAGTGCTGCACTTATTCTAGGAGGAGGTGCGAGTTTGGAAGGATTGTACCAAGGCAGCATGATACGTAGCATTCTAGGAGCAACGTATCTGAGTTGACGCCAAAAAAGCTTGCGTGACTGCCGGACAGATTGTTTCCGTTGTGTTGGCGACATATTTTTGCGATATTCATTTAGGACAATTTTTTCAGCTTGCATAAATCGGCTACCCACATGGCAGAAAGCCCAGAGGAGGCCGTGAATGCGAGTGAAATAGTTGCCTGACACTTGCTGAAAGGCATCGTGACATACAGCCCTATGCTCAAACTCTTCGGCTACGTGCCATAGCAGCAGATTAGCGCCAGGAGGGGAGGCATTGTGAAAGAACTCATCGCACTGCGTATAGAGATATTTGGCTACATAGGTGGAAATGCTTTCAAACCCCGCACAGTAGGCGATATTGAAGGCAAGAGAGCGAGTCTCCCGCTGTATTTTTAGTTCTTCTTTGATGAGTGTCACCAAGGGGGTCAGCGCCCCGAACCCGCTCTCGTGCATGCGCCGGTTAAAGCGTGTATGAAACTGAGAGTGGAGAGCTTCCTGGTGAATGAAAATATCGATTTCGTGCTGTAACCTTGGATTATCTTGACAGTATTTTTGACGAACCTCTTGCATGATATTGTTGAGGTAGTGCTCAACATACGGGATCACCACCGAGTAACCGTTATAGGTCAGGGAAAACTCGGGAACAATGGACCATACAAGCGGGCCATTCTCGGGCTGGATGTCTGGTTTCCTTGATAACATGTTGAACCCCTGAGTGGCTGGTCCGTTCAGAGTATTTCTACCTTAATAGAATAGTCTCCAATGATCTTGTTTGTGAGGTCGTTTTGAGTCACCATGGGGTCATTTCGAGACAGCGAGGTGGTGAGGCGTGGTCATGGACCCTCTGGAGGTGGAGGCAGCATCAGACAGCGGTAGGCTGATCTCTGTCCATTACTCCCGCCTGTTGGCAAGAGAAATAGGTGTTGGTGAGAAGCAACTTTACCGGCTGCTGCTCGGTACAGCCATCAATCCAAAAGATTTTATTGACGATGAAATCCTCTTGACCACCAAGCAGCAGATTACCATTGCCCGTAATGCCTATGCCCTATGCGGCGACCCAGGGTTGGGGTTGAGGGTTGGTAAAATGATGACTCCAGAGACTTATGGTCCGCTGGGATTCTTGGTCAGTTCCTGTGCGAATGTCGGCCAGGCCATTGAGCAGTTCAAGAAATTTTTGCCGTCGAGGATTCCACTGGCAGCGCTGGAAACACGTATAGAAGGTGCGTGGCTAGTGTGTACTCTAGTGGTTAGTCACAGGGAAGACATGACATTCTACCGCGGTGCGATAGAATGTATTTCCCTGTCTCTATTATCGTTGATTGAGTCCATCCAGGGTGGGAAGCTGCTGGCGGGAAAGCTTGCTTGTGGCTATGCTGCGCCGAGCTATAAAGATCGCTACAGGAGCTCTTATTCGATACCAGTTGAATTTGATGCCGCTGAGAGTTGTTTGCTCCTACCCGCGTCCTTGCTAGCGATTGCCAACCCTATTGCTAGCAAGGCTAATTATACTTTAGCACTCAAGCAGTGCCAGGCTATGTCGCGTCAGCTGTCTGTGGTGAAAAGTACTACTGTTAGCCGGACTAAACAAATACTGTTATCTGGCCCACCGGGGACGGTTAGCGAGCAGCACGTTGCGGACTCTCTGTTTATTTCGAGACGTACACTGGCAAGGCGCTTGGCTGCCGCCAACACCAGCTTTAGGCAGCTGCGGGATGAATTGCTCGCAGATATAGCCGCGACCAATTTGTTGGAAGCCGGCGAAACTGTTGAGTCTGTTGCGGCGCTACTCAATTATTACGACAGCTCAAATTTCAGAAGAGCTTTCAAAAGGTGGCATCATATGACCCCCGAGAAGTTTCGCAAGCTGAACAGCTCGGGGGAAAAGATCCCTTGTTAGCTCAACAACCTTTGAAATGAGCGGTTGTTGCACTTCTTTTTGCCGCCACTTTGTGTAAGGGGAGGGCTAACCAACTACTGCCAAAACGAGGCGCAGAAGTAGCAGCTAGCCCGTCTAGACTAAAGGTCTTTAGCTTTTTCTGTCTAAGGCTGCAACTTCTCCAGCCCGGCGCCCAAAAATAATAGCCGAGCCGATGCTCATGCCGCCCCCGCCATAGCGTTTGCCATGAAAGCTGCCGATCACCTCGCCAGCGGCATACAGTCCGTCGATTACTCTGCCATATTGATCCAGCACCCGGCCATCTACATCGGTATCAAGGCCTGCAGCAGTGAAGCCAATAATGGCCGGGAGGACTTCAACAGCATAGTAGGGTGCGGTGCGCACAGCGTACAGCCCACGGCCATTGTCGCCTTTGAAGAAGCGACGGTCTTGCCCAAAGTCGCAGTCTTCATTGTAGACGCGTAGAGTTTCTTCAAGAGCAAGGGGGTCAATCCCGATCGAGCTCGCGAGTTCGCTGATGGAGTTTGAAGTTTTGACGGTACCTTTGTCGACTTGCTCAAGGATCGTCCGCTCTTCCCAGCTGGTTATGGCAAGGCCACTGTTGTAAGGGTCGGCGTAAGACAGGTCGTCATTGTTCTCTACCAGGGCCTGGTGGTCAAAGATCGCCCAGCAGCGCCGGTCCGTCTGTTCGTTGATCAGATAACCCGTTACGGCATAGGAGTCCCATTCCGCCATGAAGCGTTTGCCTTCGCGATTGACTGCAACTACCCAAGGGGGGAGAAAAGCCTCAACATTTTTGGTAAAGCAAGGTGTCGGTTGGATTAAACCGCGATCATAGCCGGTGATCTGTGCACCTACCTGCTCGCCTAGTTGGATTCCGTCACCAAGGATAAAAGGGGCATCGATGTGAACCGCCCATGTTTTATCGCCGTGATAGGCGGCTGATGGAAACCAACGCTCAAGCATTTCCGGGTTATTGCCAAAGCCGCCGGTAGTGACGATCACGCTGCGAGCACGCAGCTCAGTGCCTGCTGCACGAATGCCTACTACCTTGCCGTCCTCTAGCAACAGACTGTCCACTCTTGTTCCAACAGCGGTCTCGACACCAAGGGCACCAGCTTTGTTGATCAGGGCATCGGCGATGCCTAGGCCAAAGGTTTTTGAGGTATGCCCACGTTTGACGCCACTGACACAGGAGTCAACCAGCATGGAGGCAGGGAATTCGACCCCAAAGCTTTTAAGCCAGTCCAGCATGTCGGCACTTTGATCGGCATAATAGCGAATCATCGCGGGACGTACAGAGTACTGATTGAGCAGCATCAAGTAGTCGTAGAGGTCGTCGGCGCTATCATTGATACCTGCTTCACGCTGGGTGCTGGTGTTAGCAGCATATACAACTCCAGTGGAATTGCGGGTGGCTCCGCCGAGCTTGGTGTCAGCTTCGAGCAGCATCACTGATGCGCCGTGCTGGCGGGCCATAATGGCTGCGGAAAGCCCAGCACCGCCAGAGCCTACTACAATAACATCGTAATCATATTCCATCGGGAACTCTCTTTTTATTCAAGCTATGTCTAAGGCATTACTGTTTGGGGTCAAAGGCAATTGGTAATTGCGCAATGGCATGATAATAAGGCAGTGGAAGATAAGGTGAGGGCCCGTCTGGGTTTTGGAGACGAATATTGTCAAGGCGTTCCAGCAGAATACGGAAAGCCAGCCTTAGCTCGACCCTTGCGAGATGGGCGCCGATGCAGACATGCTTGCCATAACCAAAGGTAAGGTGAGTTTGCGGTCTTGGGCGATCGAGCTTGAACTCATCGGGGTCAGGCCAGTATTCTTCATCGCGGTTGGCCGAGCCAGTACACAGGATCACAGGTGTACCTGCTTCGATTGATTTGCCTCCCAATTCAGCACCTTCTTTTGCTACCCTCACCAGAGCTTGTACCGACCCATCCATACGCAGCAGTTCTTCAACAAAGTTGGGGATCAACGAGGGGTCGTCGCGCAGTGTTTGCTGTAGTTCGGGCATTGTCGCCAAACGGTATACGCCGGAGGCAAGCATGTTGACTGTTGTTTCATTGCCGCCGACAAACACCGCGATGGCCATGGAAATACGCTCCATCATGGTGAAGGGCGTGCCATCCTTGCGGTTCATGGTAGCAATGGTGTGCAGTACCCGGCCTGAAGGATCATTTGCTGCTGCAATGATATATTTTTCTAAATATTTGTAGCTGTCGACGATGCGGTGTACCAGCTCGGCTTCTTCGTCTTCAGTGATGCCGGGTGTCTGCAGTAAAATGACACCGTCGGTCCAGTATTTGAAAATAGCGCGATCTTCGCGGGGGAATCCATATTCATCGCAGACAACTGTGGCAGGCAACAGTTGAGCAAAGCGGCTGACAAAGTCAATTTCTGTTTCCTGAATAAAGTCATCAATCAACTCATTGATGATGCTTTCTATATGCTCACTGATTTCTGCAACCCGCTTGGGGGTGAAAACACCCATAGCGACGCTGCGGTAATCGTCATGGCGTGGTGGGTCAGAGTTTACCAGGGTGCCGATCATCTCAATGCCCGACTCTTCAAATATCTTCTGCCCTTTGGGGTAAAAGTTGCTACGTTGCTGAAGGTCATGTTCCGAGGTGAAGTGTTCCCAGTCGCGGGTACCGGCGATGACGTCGTCTCGCTTGGCTACCCAGTAGAAGTTAAGACCGGGGTCCAGGTGGACGGGGTTTTCGTGGCGCATACGCTCGTAGTATTTGAAGGGGCAAGCCGCGACTGCGTCGTCCGCCATGGAGAATTCTTTAAGAGGTTTTTCAGTCATTTCAGTCATCAGATTTCTTTCCGTAAAGTGTTGGCGAGATTGCTGTGTGGGTAAGTAGTTATTTGCGATTCATGCGCCACACATAGTCATTCCACTGTACTTCCTGGGTTTCTCCCCAGCCTGTTCTTCCATTCCACTGCCACTCCACCAAGCCCAGGTGGGTGTTTGTGTTGGACCAGCCCGACCAGTTAGCCTGACTGACAATTTTTCCACTGATCTTGTAGGTATCACCCTTGCAATCTTCAAATTCGTATTCGTGGGTAACAGGGCGGCAGAGGGGAAAGTCGCGACGGGTAATCTTTGAAGAGCGCACTACACGGCGCTGTTCACCATTTACCACTACCCAGCCATCTTTGAAGATTCGCTCAGGTACATCAAACACGCTGAGCCAGTCAGGATCGCGCTCGGGATCATCGTGGGAGCCTACGTTAAAAGCAAAATCCTCACCAAAGGTACCAGTCACCCAGGTGTAGGGAGGGGACGACGCATGTAGTTCAGGGCGCGGCTCCCCCCAGGATCTGTCTCGTACAGGATAGGAATCCACTGCGTATTCTTCCCCGCGCAAGGTCAGCTTGCCAGTAGCGTGCATCACTTGTTCGAAGTGCTTATTATTTGAGCGCATGATGGGTACGCCAACTGCTCGTAAATCAACATTGCAGGAAGTTTGGCGAGCGGGATCACTATAGGTAAGGCGTACGTGCTCAAGGGGCTTGATAACTTCAACCCGAAGACCGTTGGGAAAACGGATATCACTGCCATCACCCACGATTTCTTTGGATGAGTTGAAGTCCTGCATATCAAAAAGTTCACATTCCAGGTGCTGTGACTTGATACCCCGGTAAATCATCAGTCCACCTGTGACCAGGTTAAGGTTAGGGTGCACCCAGCAGTAGGCAAAGCAGTTGATGCCAGCCTCTGGAACATGAAAGTTCCAGAACCAGGTTTCAGTCAAGGAGTCTTCAGGGCCTCCGGTGCCGTGGAAGTATTCATCTTCGGTAACATGTGTACCAAAGCCACCACCTATGTTGCTGTTCCAGTCGGTGCTGTCTGACATGATCATTCACCCTCATTGTTGCTGGTCAGTGATAAGTTCCTGTGAAGAGCTATAAGTCTTGGTGCTCAATAGTATTTAGCTATAGGGAGTATCCACGCCGAAGCTGATGATCTCCTCATCAACGGAGGCAGAAAGGGCAGCGAGTATTTCGGGAAAATCCGGGTGCACCTGGATCTTCTCCAAGCCTTCATGATAGTGGTTCATGTCTCTGATTTTCCAGAGGTGCGTGACAGTGTTGAGCCGTGAAGCCTGGGATATGAGCGCTTTTTCCAGCACCCAGCCTTCCTTCTCGACAATGGCCTTCACTTTGGGTGCGATAGCAAGGAATGTGCCGACTCCGGCATAGGACAGTTTTAAGGTAGCAAGCATATACATGATGATTTCCCTTATATTAAAGTATTGTAAGCTGGTCAGCGGCAGGCGCTGTGAACGTTTTTCCCGCAGTTGTGCCTGCACTCACGGCAAAGCATAAATTGGCAGAGTGCTCTATAACTCTAAGGCTGTGCAGCATTGAATAGAGCTGCTTGGAGTAATGCAGGCAAGACAGTTGCTCGCCACGAGTGAAGCCTTTTTCATGCTGCGTTATACCACTCTCACATCTATAACTAGAGCTGAGGAATACAGTATTATCATACTGTAGCATACTATATCCGTAGCGTGCTATCCTTGCTGGAACACAATAACTTCCAGGCTTATGCGAGGTCATTTCTTCCATGCAGAACTCCTATGACATCGTGGTGGTAGGTGGAGGCAGTAACTCTCTTACTGCTGCTGCTTACATGGCTAAAATTGGCAAAAAAGTAATCGTCATCGAAAAGAATGATCAGTGCGGTGGCGGTGTGATTTCCGTTGAGCCCGCGCCGGGGTTTATCGGCGACCCCCATGCCACAGGCATGGTTGTATGCCTGATGAATCCGCTGATTACCCATGATGAGCTAGGCTTGGCAAGTCAGTTTGGGTTGCAGTGGGTCTATACTGAGGCGTCTTTTGCAACGGTGTTTGATGATGAGAGCGGGCTGATTACTTGGAATGATCTTGATAAGACTTGCGAATCCATCGCGCAGTTTTCCAGTAAGGATGCCGAAACATATCGGGCCTGGGTGCAACGTGCCCAGCAGGTGCTGCCTTTAGTCATGAAGGGCTACTTCACGCCGCCTCTGCCATTCGGTGGGTTTATTGCGCTGCTAGAACAGAGCCATCAGGGGCGCCGCCTGGTGACCGATATGCTTGATAGTGCCTATGATGTGCTAGAGCGCAACTTTGAGTCCCCAGAGCTCAAGATGCATATCATGAAGTGGTGCTCCGAGCTGATGATGGCGCCAGAGGTGAAGGGTACTGGCATTGTTCCCACTATATTGTTGGGGATAGCTCATTTGAAGGGGGCTGCGGCTGTTGTCGGTGGTAGTGCCAATCTGACCAATGCGCTAGTTCGCTGTATTGAACACTATGGTGGCGAGGTTGTTACTGGTTCTCAGGTAGTAAAGGTTGTGGTGTCGGCTGGCCGCGCCAGCGGCGTTCAGCTTGCTGATGGTACTACCGTCACGGCGCGAGAGGCGGTGATTGGCTCTATTCATCCCTGGGATCTTGGCAAGTTGATTGAAGGGGTCGACCCAGAGATTACTGAGGCGGCTAGCCAAGTGTCTCTTAGCTCTTTTGGTGCGATCAACCAGCAGATAGCCTTAACTGAAGCGCCGCGCTGGAAAGCTGGCGCTGAATACGAAAAATCCATGCTGGTGGAGTGCGTCAAGAAAGATTATCTCGCGCTGCGTAAAGTGTTTGACAACTATCGTTATGGGGAGATGCCGGCTGGTCACCTCAGCCCTTTGATCGCAGTGCAGAGTTTGCATGATCCTTCGCGGGCGCCAGCGGGTAAAGCCTCTATGTACCTTTACCACTTCGCTCCGCGAGAATTAGCAGAGGGTGGGCTAGCTGGTTGGGATGAAATCAAAGAGTACTGGTGCGATGCTATTTACGATGAGATGTGCAAATACACCACTAATCTCAGTCGTGATAACATCATTGGCGCCTATCGAGAAACGCCCCTTGATCATCACCGCCACTCGGCGGGCATGAAGAATGGTGATATTTTTGGTGTAGGGACAACTTTGTCACAGTTTATGGGGCGTCGGCCGATTCCGGAGTTGGGGCAGTATAAAGTACCAGGCCTGGATGGCTTCTATCTGGCTGGTCCGACCCAGCACCCCGGTGGTACCGTAACCCTTGGTGGGCGTGCCACAGCCATGAAAATGATGATGGACTGGAAGCTTGATCTAAAAGCTGCTTTTGCCAGTATCTAATCACCTATTGGGATGCAGATTCATGAAACTTTACACCTCCGATAACTCTGAATTGATGGAAGTCAGTGCGCTGAAAACTGATGACTCCAACCTAATAGTGAGTGGCACTATCATGGGGGCTATGCCCATTGAGGCGGTGTTAACACCTGCCGAGCTGCGGCAATCCCTCAAGTTGCTCTCTGCTAAAACTGTTTGGCATATCATAAAAATGCTTTTCAAGAAGTAATTGACAGCTAACACTGTCTGACACAACAGGATCTTTATATGAACTACTCTGATTACCAGACGCTGACGGTTACCCGTGATGGGCATCTCCTTTACCTTGAGTTCAACCGGCCTGAGGTGAAGAATGCGGCTAACTCTCAAATGGAGCTGGAGTTATGCAGCTTTTTTCGGGATGTAAATCGTGACGCTGAGGCACGTGTGGTAATTCTCAGTGGTGCTGGTGATGTGTTTAGTGCCGGTGGTGATTTTGCCTATATGCGCGACCTGGCGGAGAATCCTCACAAGAGCTGGGACGGCATACAGTTAGGCAAGCAGCTGATTTTTACCATGCTGGATTGTGTCAAGCCAGTGATTGCAAAGATCAATGGTCATGCCATTGGTTTGGGAGCCACTTTAGCGTTGTTCTGCGATGTCAGCTTCGCGGCTGAGCATGCAAGGATCGGTGACCCCCATGTAACCTTGGGGTTTGTGGCCGGCGACGGGGGGGCCGTTATCTGGCCGCAGCTGATTGGCTACAACCGCGCTAAAGAGTACTTGTTTAGTGGTGAGGCCTTGACGGCAGTTAAGGCGGCTGAGATTGGTCTGATCAATCATGCTGTGCCTGCTGAGCAACTTGATGCAGAGGTGAAAGCTTACGCCGATAAAGTTGCGTCCATGCCAGCGCGCGCTGTTCAGTGGACCAAGGCAACGGTTAACATTGGTCTCAAGCAGCTCGCTCATTCCATCATGGATGCCTCCATGGCTTACGAGGTGCTTTCCAATAGCACCGGGGATCACCGTGAAGCTTTGGCTGCTTTGCTTGAGAAGCGCACGCCGAACTTTACTGGTAATTAGGGGCGCCACTTGACTGCACTGACTTTTAGTACTCTGCTGTACAGTGTAGAGGAGGGCATAGCCACTATCACTCTCAACCGCCCAGAGCGACTCAATGCTGCTACCCCCGAGATGGCTCATGAGCTGATTGCAGCTTTTGATGCCACCGACGGTGATGATAGTGTTCGAGCGGTAATTGTTACTGGAGCTGGGCGAGGGTTTTGTGCCGGTTCGGATATGTCTCGAGCGCCGGACGTTGCGTTGTCGCAACCGTCTGAGGAAGCCCAAGAGCCTGAATACCGGGACTGGGGAGGAAGAGTAGCGCTGCGCATTTTTGACAGTCTCAAACCAGTGATTGCTGCCATTAATGGCGCCGCAGTTGGAATTGGGGCTACAGTGCCACTGGCTATGGATGTCCGCCTTGCCTCTACCGAGGCAAAATTTGCTTTCCCCTTCGCACGTCGTGGCATTGTCCCAGAATCGGCATCCAGCTGGTTCTTGCCCCGCACTGTAGGGATGGCCACCGCGCTTGAGTGGTGCTATTCCGGTCGTATTATTACAGTCAACGAGGCTTTGGCGCGGGGCTTGATTACCGCCATGTACTCGCCCGAAGAGCTGCTGCCTGCAGCGCGTGCGATGGCTCGAGAGTTTGTCGACGACACTGCACCAGTATCTGTGGCTCTGACACGGCAGATGTTGTGGCGTATGTGGTGTGCTGACAGCCCCCATCAAGCGCATAAAGTGGAAAGTACTGCCCTTCAGTCCAGGCGAAACTCCGCTGATGCAAAGGAGGGCGTGGGCGCCTTTGTGGAAAAGCGCAAGGCTGTGTTCAATGATAGGGTTTCTACCGATATGCCCAAGATTTTTCTCGATAAAGGACAGGATTGATGGCACTGCCAGAGCAATTGCAACATCTGAGCTTGCCGATGGTGGCGGCTCCCATGTTTTTGGCGTCGGGCCCGCAACTGGTGATTGAAACCTGCAAGGCGGGCGCTGTCGGAGCTTTTCCAGCCCTCAACAGGCGAGATAGCCAAGGGTTTGAGCAGTGGCTGGTGGACATCCGTAGTGCGTTAGCGGATTACGAGTCAGCTACTGGCACCCAGGCAGCTCCCTATGCAGTCAACCTTATCGTGCACAAATCCAACGGGCGGCTGGATGCCGACTTGGCTCTGTGTGTCAAACACAAAGTGCCCATCGTTATTACGTCGTTGGGTGCTGCTTCCAGTGTGGTGGATGCGGTCCACCAGTACGGTGGCTTGGTATTTCACGATGTAATCAGTATTCGGCATGCTCGTAAGGCCGCGGCCGCCAATGTTGATGGGTTGATCGCTGTGACAGCGGGGGCCGGCGGCCACGCTGGCAGTATCAATCCCTTTGCGCTAGTTGCTGAGATTCGCCAGTTCTTTGACAAGACCTTGTTGCTGGCAGGTGCTATGTCAAGTGGTAGAGATATCGCTGCAGCGCAAATGATGGGGGCGGACCTAGCCTATATGGGCACTCGCTTTCTCGCCACAGAAGAGTGCCAGGTAAGCGATGCTTATAAGCAGATGGTTATTGATTCTACTGCTAATGACATTATTTATACGCCAAAAATCTCTGGCGTAAATGCCAATTTCCTGCGAGCAAGCTTGGAGCGTGCTGGGCTTGATCCAGATAGTCTCAAACATGAGTCAACGGGGCTCAACCTGCAGTCAGCATCGGGGCAAAAACACGACGGTGCCTGGCGTGATATTTGGTCTGCGGGGCAGGGAGTGGGTTCTATTAGTGGTAAGTCCCTTGCTGGTGATCTGATTGAGCAGCTAAAGCAAGAGTACCTGAAGGCCTTGGAGCAAGGGCAGCAACATTATCTCAAGTACCGCACAATCTCTAACTAAGCCTTGCACGCTAGTAAAGTAGCCAGGCACAACAAGTTGCTACCGCAGTCGCGGCTGTTAACTGGATGATAATGAGGAGAACAGTATGAAAGTTGGTGTTATCTACCCCCAGATTGAGTTACAGGGTGATCCAGAAGCAGTTCGTCGCATTGGGCTTGCCGCTGAAGAGCTGGGCTATAACCACTTGCTGATGTATGACCATGTGGTGGGTGCCGTTCATGAAAATCGCGATCCGCCCTTGTGGGGTCCTTATACAGATAATGATCCGTTTCACGACCCATTTGTGGCTTTTGCTTACCTGGCGGGCATAACGAAAAATATCCAGTTTAGTACTGGTGTGTTGATCCTGCCTCAGCGGCAGACAGTGTTGGTGGCACAGCAGGCCGCCGACCTTGATCTGCTGTCTGGCGGTCGATTGCGCCTCGGGGTGGGTACGGGCTGGAATTATGTTGAGTACGATGCTCTAGGGCAAGATTTCCGTAGTCGCGGCCGGCGTTTGGATGAGCAGGTGGAATTGTTGCGCCGCCTGTGGAGCGAGCCATTAGTCACCTTTGAGGGTGAGTTCGATAGTATTGACCGTGCTAATATCAATCCCCGGCCCAAAAAAACCATTCCCATCTGGATGGGTGGCTTTTCCGAGCCTGCATTCAGGCGTGGGGCTCAAAAAGGGGATGGGTTTATTTTTGCCGGCTCCGTGGACCGGGATTTTACTAGCGGCTCGACCTCGGTAATGTCAGTGCTGGATGGTTGGGAGCGAGTCAAACACCATCTTAAAGAAGCTGGCCGCTCCGCCGAAGGGTTTGGTGCTGATCTGGCAATGCTCGCCTGTCGTAATCCCGATGAAGTTGCGGATACGTTACATCGTTGGCAGGATGCAGGAGGAACGCATGCCTCAGTAATGACCATGGGGCTGGGCTTTACCCACCTGGATCAGCATCTTGATTACATGGCCGAAGTGCAGGCCAGATTGGCTCTTTGATTAGTAAGTAAGGTCTCTTATTGATTGCTCAAGAGGCATTGCGTGCCCTAGTATACGGAGCTCTCTAAAGGGTTCAAGTTGGCTGGCTAGCATATATTTAAATATGTAAAGTGCCGTCTGATTGTTGCTTTACCGATTAATTTTGACCGAACAGAATGGAGAATGCCCATGAGCAAGCAAAAGAAAGTCATTATCACCTGTGCTGTTACCGGCGCTATCCACACCCCTTCCATGTCTCCACATTTGCCAATAACCCCTGATGAGATCGCTGACGCGGCTATTGGGGCGGCGAAGGCGGGCGCGGCTATTATTCATTTGCATGCTCGCAACCCTCAGGATGGAAGACCCGATCAAACAGCGGCCGCTTTTGCTCCATTTCTACCTAAAATCAAGGAAGGGTGCGATGCTGTTGTCAACCTGACTACTGGCGGTTCTCCTTATATGACCCTTGAGCAGCGGTTGGAGCCGGCTCTGGCCTTTAAGCCCGAGGTTGCATCGATGAATATGGGGTCAATGAACTTTGGCCTGTTTCCAATGCTCAATCGCTATAAAGAGTTCAAGTATGATTGGGAGGAGGCCTATCTGAGGAATAGTGACGAGCTGATCTTTAAAAATACTTATCGGGATATGGCGCGTGTTCTGACTGATCTGGGTGCGCTTGGCACACGCTTTGAGTTCGAGTGTTACGATACAGCTCACCTGTATAATTTGGCCCACTTTGTAGATCGCGGGCTGGTTAAACCACCCTTCTTTATCCAGACCGTGTTCGGGATTTTGGGTGGTATCGGCACTCACCCGGACGATGTGATGCATATGAAGCGTACGGCGGATCGACTGTTTGGCAAGGACTATCAATGGTCGGTTCTGGGCGCTGGTAGCAAGCAGATGCCCATTGCGGCGATGAGTGCAGCCCAAGGTGGGCACGTTCGTGTAGGGCTGGAGGATAATCTATGGATTGGTCCAGGCACACTAGCTGAATCCAATACCGCTCAAGTGTTAAAAGTTAGGGAAATAATTGAGGGGCTAGGGCTTGGCATTGCGACCTCGGATGAAGCGCGCGAAATACTACAGTTGAAAGGGAAGGATAACGTCGCATTCTAAGCCAGTATAAGACTGTTGGGGTAGCCTTGGCATGGCAGACGCTGAGCTTGGTGTCAATTTTTCACTATTGACACCAACCCCTGTTACAGTAGTATACATGCATACTTTAATGTACCAATCTTTGTCTTTAGTGCAAAGTTAAGCTGTGTCTAGCCCTCTTCTGGTTGCCTTTGCTTAGAGTTTAGGATGCTGATGACGGCTTAGGCTTTTCGCCCTTTTAATCAATTTTGTAAGTATAGACTATGAATCTGCAGAAAATTAAAGACCTGGACCTTAAGCCTCTGGTGCAATCTTATGATGTTCGCGACACCATTCTTTATGCCTTGGGCTTAGGTTATGGTGAAGACCCTTTGGATGAAAGTGAGTTGCCATTTGTTTTTGAGGACAAGCTTAAATTTGTCCCATCCATGAGTTCTCTGCTTTGTCACCCGGGTTTCTGGCTGCAAGAGCCGCAGTTCGAAGTGAACTGGGTGAAGATTTTACATGCTGAGCAAGACTTTGTGATTCACAAGCCTTTCCCCGCCACGGGTACAGTTCGCGGTACATTTAGTGTACGTGGCATCGAAGACAAAGGGGCTGAAAAGGGAGCACTTTTACATCAAGAAAAGGCTCTTTATAACGAAGAGAATGGTGATCACTTGGCGACAGTGCGTTCTACTCTCTTCTTGCGCGGTAACGGCGGAGAAGGCGGGTATGGTGAGCCGATTGAACCAGCCGCGCCATTGCCAGATACCGCACCTGATGCTGTTGTTGAGTTGCCGACTGACCTGCGTGCTGCTCTTATATATCGTTTGAGTGGAGATTGGAACCCTCTCCATGCCAGCCCTGAAATTGCAAAAAAAGCAGGCTTTGAAAAACCGATACTGCATGGCCTGTGTACTAATGGCATGGCGTGTCGAGCAATTCTCAAGCAGTATTGTGACAACGATCCCGAGCGCTTCAAGTCAATGTTCGTACGCTTTAGTAGGCCTGTATACCCAGGAGAAACGATCCGCTTTGAGTTTTATGACAATGGCAATGAAATTCGTTTCCGAGCCTTGGTTAAAGAGCGTAATGTGGTAGTTCTCGACCGTTGTCGTGCTGAGATTTCCCGCTGAGATCAAGAGTGTATAGCCTTTCGGAGGCTGACTAATTTTAGTAGGGCACTCAACCCTGCTGTTGCGATTGGATAGAAGGTTGTATGAAAAATCTGACAGACAAAGTGGCAGTGGTGCTGGGTGCTTCTGCTGAGCGTGGTACGGGCTGGGCTATTGCTGAGGAGCTGGCTGCCAGAGGGGCTAAAGTAGTGGTTGCTGCACGCACCCTCGAACCTTTACAAAAGCTCGCTGCGAAAATTGATGGTCTTGCAGTTCGCTGCGATGCAGGTAGTGAAGAAGACATCGTTGCTCTACGTCACGCAGCTGTAGCCGCCTACGGGAAAATAGATATAGCGGTCAACTCTGCAGCTACCCCTACTATGGGATTCATCGCAGATGCTACCGCGGAGATGCTTGCCCAAGCTGTACAGGTTAACTTTTTTGGTATGACCTGGTTTGTAAGAGAGATGGCTGCGGGGATGACAGGGCCTGGCTCCATCATCCTTATATCTTCTATGAGTGCGACTCACCCATTGGCACCTCACTTTTCATATGCGTGCGCTAAGTCAGCAACTGAGTGTTTGATACGTTACGCTGCTTTGGAGTACGGGCCAAAGAAAATTCAAGTGAACGGGATACGTATTGCGACCGTCATATCTGATATGGCGTGGGATCACTACAATAGTCCTGGCGTAGGCGAGCGATTTATTCATGAAGTTCCTTTGGGCAGGTTAGGTGTACCCCAGGATATGGCTGAGGCTGTAGTCTATCTGTCTAGCAGCAGCTATATAACTGGCTCTATTCTTGATGTGAGTGGAGGGAACCAGCTGACACGTTTCCCGTTTCTTGAAGAGCTGCCGGGTGCAGGTGCAAGTTATGAGGGTGCTGGTGCTTTGTTTGATAGGGAGCAAGGTAAAGGGTTTTCAGCAAAAAAGCTGCTCGACAATGAATAAAGCTGATTTCAGGGCAGTGCTATAAGTGTACTACAGAGCTAGAGAGCTCATTAGTACTAACAATTTTTCAGTGGAGTAAGACATGAAAGACATTCCAGAACAGATCCGCGCTGCGTATAAAGAAGAGCTGGCAGCAAACAAAACTCCTGTAACCGAGCAGGACATTCCTCTCTCCTATGAAGCTATTACTAGTGAGTGGCTTACTAACGTTTTATGCAAGAGTACTGCCGGAGCAAAAGTCGAGTCCTTTGAGTTGGGAGCTCCTGACAACGGGTCGTCAAATCGACGTAAGATCTCAATACGTTATAACGCCGCGGGTACTGATGCTGGATTGCCTGAGAAAGTCTTTTGTAAAGCGACTCAAGACCTTGCAAACCGTATGGTGTTAGGGATTTCTGGTGGTCTGCACGGTGAGGTGACTTATTACAACCATGTGCGGCCACTGCTGGATATAGAGTCGCCCTTTGCTTATTTTGCCAACTATAGCCCGCGCTCGTTCAACTCAATTATTATTCTCAACGATATCAGTGATGAGGTTGAATCTTTTTGCGACCATAACACCCCGATGAACAAACGGCGGCTCGAGAGTCAAATGGAGCTTCTCGCCACAATGCATAGCCGTTTTCTTAATAGTCCCGAGTTGACGACGGTGTTGGCTTCCTTGGGTACCTGGCCCCAATTTCTCAAGCGTACCGAGGCCTTTGGTATGGAAGCGGGCTCAAATAAAGGCTTTCGCGATGCAGAGGAAGTTATCCCCGCTAGGCTTTACAAACGCTACGACGAGGTGTGGCCCAAAACTATCGCCTCCGCTGAAAAGCATGACCAGCTCCCGCAAACATTTATTCACAATGATGTGCACCTGAAGAACTGGTACTGCATGCCAAACGATGTCATGGGCTTGAGCGATTGGCAGTGCGCTACTACGGGCCACTGGTCAAGAGATCTCGCTTATACAATTGCAACCGCCTGCACCATTGAGGAGCGTCGCAACTGGGAAAAGGATCTAATCGCTTATTATCTTGAAAAAATGGCTGAAGGTGGTGCAACGGGGATTTCCTTTGACGAAACCTGGAATCACTATCGCCAACAGATGTTGTCTGTTCTCACATGGTGGACTATCACCTTGGCTCCCACCGACGTCATTCCTGATATGCAGCCAAGAGATATCACTCTCCAGTTTATCAAGCGCATCGCCACAGCGATGGATGACCTCGATACAATGGACGTTGAATAATAGAAGTTACTCAGAAGAAGGGGGTGCAGGATGAGTAATGATTTTGATGTCATTATCATTGGTGGCGGTGGAGCAGGTCTAGCTGCTGGCATTATGGCACGTGAAGCGGGTGCCTCCGTCATGGTGCTAGAAGCGGATACCAAGCTGGGAGGTGCTACTGCCCAGTCTGGTGGTGTTATGTACGCCTGTAACACCAGCATACAAAAAGCTCAGGGTATAGAAGACTCTCCCGACGCCATGTTTCAGTATATGATGACACTGGCTGGCTGGGATACTTACCCAGCCAATATGCGAGTGCTGTGCGAGAAAAGTGGTGAAACCCTTGAGTGGTTGTTGGGTTTAGGTGTTGAGTTCCCCTATCTGGTTTGTTCTGGTGTCGAGGAAATACCACGAGGGCACTGCAGTACTGGTATAGCAGACTCTCTGATCAATGCGGCTGGGGTCGCGGGGGTTGAGTACGCGCTCAATACTAGAGTCGACAGCTTGTCAGTCGAAAATGGCCGTGTTACCGGTGTAATAGTAGATGGTACGGAGTTGCGTGGTGGTGCGGTACTGGTGACGACGGGTGGCTTTGGTAATAGCCCGGAAATGATCAAGGAGTATTACCCTACTGCTGCAGCGCACGGTGATTGGACTTACGCAGTTCATATGAACGCACCCTTTATACTTGGTGATGGCATTAAGCTAGGAAAGAGCGTAGGCGCTGCTATTGTCGGTAATGACACCGGTCTGCTGCTTCCCACAAGTGGTCTAGGCAAGTGGATTGAGGCATTCCTGCCACCCTGGATAACCTTGGTTAATACACAGGGCTTCCGCTTTATGGATGAATCTGCGCCTTATGCTGTGTCTGGTTACCTGCTCAACGGTCAGCCAGAAAAGCGCGGTTATGCCATTTTTGACGAGCCGACTCTTGAGGTGGCGAGCCAGGATCTGCGCTTTGCCGATCCTTACCAAAGTGGTAGTGCTATGCCTACCTGGGAATACAATCTCCTGCGCGAAAGCATCGCCAACGGCAAAATAGTAAAGGCCGATACCATTGCCGAACTGGCTCGCAAGATCAACGTCGATGCAACCACGCTGGAAACAACCATCGCAAAGTACAACGCCGACTGTGACAACGGCTGCGACAGTCAGTTTTTCAAAGAAATGGACACCCGTTTCCCCGTGCGTACAGCGCCTTTTTACGCCCGCGAAGTTCGCGCTTGTGTGATTGGCCAAACTGGCGCAGGGCTCAACATCAACACCAGTGCCCAGGTGCTGGACGAGCACGGTCGAGTTATTCCGGGTTTGTATGCGGCAGGAGAGGTGCTTGGTTGTGGCGTGGGCAAGCGTTATTTTGGCGGCGGGATAGGCATCTGCAATGCCATGGTGTTCGGTCGCATTGCAGGAACATCAGCTGCGCAGGAAGCCGTTGAACGTCGTTAACAAATAAGTGTGCCATGGATGGCTTGCAGGTAAGTCGAAAATTGTAAGCTACGTCTTTATAAGCGACTTAGTGAAGTGGAGGGCGATGAGCTGGCAGTCGTCCCTCTGTGTTAAGCAGGGATGCGTGTGCATCAGTATGCACATCGTCCCTGTCATCTATTTTTGTACAGAAAATATAACAATCACCAAGATAAGCAAATTTTTCCAAAATGTGCGTTACTTTCTTGATGCATGAAAGCTTGGCTTGCTTCTTCAAAAGAAAAACATTGGTCGATGACAGGTTTTAACCCATTGGCTTCAATGGCACGAACCATCTCTTGTTGGTGCCGACGACTGCCGACTGTAAGCCCGAGAATATGCATGTTTTGAAGAATAAATGCTTCGGGCCGGAACTGGATAGGTGCCAGGCTCAATGCCCCGATCATATAGATATTTCCTCCGGCACGTAACGCTTGTATTGTATTGGTCAAATCGCCTGCCACGACCTCAATAATGTGATCTACCCCAATACCTCCAGTGAGTTCTCGTACTGTGGTACCCCAGTCCGGGTTTTCTCTATAGTTAATGGTATAGTCAGCGCCCAGTTGTCGTAAGCGATCCAGCTTTTGCTCGGACGAAGAGGTTGCGATAACGGTAGCTCCCACCATTTTGGCAAACTGCAGAGCAAAGATAGAAACGCCGCCTGTACCCTGTGTCAGGACGGTATCGCCCGGTTTGATTTGTCCTTCAACAAACAGGGCGCGCCAGGCGGTGAGAGCTGCACAGGGCAGTGTTGCTGCTTCAATATCACTGAGATGGCTGGGTGCCAGAGTGAACGATGACGCTGGAAGCGCCACATATTCGCTGGCAAACCCATCCACCTGGTCGCCGCGCATCCTGGCAGTTCGCTCTGCGGAAGGAGGGCCATCAAGCCAATCGGGGAAAAAAGTCCCCATGACTCTTTGGCCAGGTTGAAACTCTTCCACGTCACAGCCTACCTGTACAACCTCGCCAACGCCATCCGACATGAGCACGCGACCCTCTGCAACGGGGATCAGCCCCCTTGCCACCAGGAAATCATGAAAATTGAGAGAGCTGGCTTTGATCCTGACCAGTATTTCATCGGCGGCTGGTTCCGGTGAATCAACCTCGGCGAGAGTCAGCTCATTGCCAGAGGAAGGAGAATGACGTTTTTCAAGACGTTTCATAAGGCCTCTATAGAGTTGTCGGTGTACATTTGATGCTACAAGTCCTGGCAACCCTCAGTCCAGATCCAGGCTGCCAAGGTCATCTACTGCCGTGGCAATCCGATGAATAAATGCCAGGGTGGTATCCCTGGGTTGCATATCAGGCAGATCGGCCGGAGGAGACAAGGTGATGGTCCAGAAAGCGAGAACAGATAACATCTGTTGACGATAGTGGTGCCAAGCTTCGTCAAAACTTGTGGCAGCGGCCCCGCCTTCCCGCATTTTGTCGAGATAGAATGCAATGAGATCACGCTCCCAATGTCGCCTGTCTTCCACAGAGCAGGCTGTGGCGAGGGTGTAAGCCAAATCCCTCGACCAGTGGCCACGGCCACAGCACTGCCAGTCACTGAGCCCCATTTTGTCTCCGGGTAAACAATACCAGTTTTTCAAGTGTACATCGTTATGTATAAAGGTCTGCGGCAACAGATCGTGCTTCTCGGCTGACGCCAACGTCTTAGGCCATATTTCGGCATACCGTTTATACAAGGACGGTGGGATGACATCAACACCGTCCAGAAAGCCTTGATTGGAAGCCGCCTCAAAGCCAAATTCCATACTTTTTCGAAGAAACTCAGGAAAGGTGACGAGCTTGGATAGCACAGTGCTGAGCTCAGGGCTTGTCAGAAAGCGACTGTGGAAGTTGGCCAGTAGTTCCATCTGGCTTTCAAGCCGGCGCTGGTTCATGGGTGTGTCATGACTGCAAAACGCTTCGACTCGATCACTGAGATCTTCCATGATCAGCATCGAGTTACAGGATTCTGGGTCGTAATTGGCGAACAAGCCAATCGGTGCCTCGATGTTCAGCAGCGGTCTCACATCGTTGTAAAAAACGGTTTCACAGACAAGCGCCCCTGAAACGCCCATTACGATACGATTCTGAAGTTCATGGGTCGCTTTGCAGAATAGCTTTGTCGGCAGTCGTTGTGATTCACCAATGGGGTTGTAGCGCACCGTAATCTTGCGTCGGTTGTAAGTGCCGTTGTCTGGCTCGCCAAGGGTGAGAGCTTCTACTTCCGCGCCGGGTGTGTTTCTGCAAAGAACAGCCGTCAACCACTGAGGGGTAATAGCCTCGAAGGAAGTCGGCAGGTCGGTTGGCTCGATGGGAACGCTATTTTGTCGTTGTTCCTCACCATGCAGGAAGCGGATTCGGTCGATAAAGGCTGTCATATTATGCTTACCTCGATTATCAATAGAGTAGATAGTCGCTGATACGGTTGGCTGCTTGGCTGATCAATCACTTGCCATCTGGAAGTATCAATGACAAGCGCTAAGCCACAGTGAAACGTCAAATCTCGTTCGGAACAGAAAAATAATCTTGATAGCGTTCATAGGCTTTGCGTGCCTTGGCGGCCCATATCGATGATTCGTCGTCCAAATAATTGTGTGAGGGGCGCTTCTCCCGGAAGTTCTCGACGCTATAGTCCGTCATTGCCGCTTCGCCCTCTGGTGTCAACGGAATATCAAAATACCGGTAGATCTGACGAACCACGCTGAGCGGGTTGCTGATAAAATCCTGGTATTGAATATTGCAGAGCTGCTCCTTGGGGACAATACCCTGTTCAATCCAGTCTATGGCCTGATTGAGGCTGGCAGCGACGACATTTTCATCCACCGACGCTTCCAGAACACCACTCTTGAACGGGTGATCGCTGCGCTGCCAGAAAAGTGTACCTACCATATTGATCGCCGATGCCAGAGCCTTGACCGGATCGCGATGGGTCCATACAAAGCAGGCGTCGGGGTAGGCTTGGAGAACATCGGGCATCATGTAGATATACACAGGGGTTTTCATAACCCAGTTCTTGCGTGGGTTTTTCCACTGCAATAGACGCAATACGCGCTTTTCCCATTCAAGGGCGGGAAGCAGGCTGCGATCTCGCATATAAGCACCAAAGCTAGGCACTTGCCCCATGAAGTTCATCCAGACGGGAGACTGAAAGCTGCTGCATTGCAAGTGAATGCCCTCCGTGGGCATTGCTCCGCCAAACTCATGCATACTTTCCAACTCGGGAGTCACCCGATACCATTGGGTAATAAGTCGATCGGCTTTTTCAATACGCGGATCAGTGGCATAAGTTGCTTTTTGAGGGGGTGGGGTAGGGAAGAGAGCTTCCCAGGTTAACAGAGTGCCGTTATTGGGGTCCGCCGCAAGCAGATTCTGTAGAGCGGAGGTCCCTGTCCGTCCCTGGCCCATGATCAGTAAGGGCTTGCGAATCTCTTCGTCGGCGATCTCTGGATGCAAACGGTATTGTTCTTCGACCTCCAGTCGCACTTCAAGGTAAATGAGAATGTCCGACCGGGTCATGATCCGGCCCATCAGGTTGAGATCAGCCTCCTCATCAAGGGATTTGAGAAACCTACGGAAGGGTTCATACCAGTCATCATCACCAAAATCAGACAACCCGGTGTTGCGTCGTGCTGTATCCAGGAGTGACTGTTCGTCAAGGGGTACAACCCCTTGGATATCAAGACAGTTACCTTCTTCATTAATCCGTTTGACCCAGTCCGGTCGGGGTGACGGACTCCAGCTTTCTCTTCTTACTTGTTTTGGGGTACTACCGTTGGCCATGGGCGAACTCACTTCCGCAGAATACTATGAGTGAAATGGGCTTCTGAGCATCAGTCATACAGCTTGCGCATACCTTCGCGGCGATAATCGATGTGCTGTTGCCGCTGTTCGAGCGTTACGCGTTCTATGTTGCGGGGCAATTCCTCGTCAAGGTCTGATAAGCTTACTTTTCGTGTGGCAGGAACAGGTTGGGTTGTCGCACGGTAATTTCTGAAAACAATGGTTCCCTCGACACGTCCCGCTGTGTCCAGCCAGTTTTTGATGCCGGGGTCGCTGTGGGACACGACGATGGTGATACTGCCGTCATCGGCGACAGACGCTTCTTGTTTGTTGATCGATGTCAGGTAATTGGTGAAGTCCAGTGAGCGTGACCAAACATCACCCAGCTGAAAAGACCAATAGGTACCATCCGGTGCCTTGTCCATCTCGATGATCAGTGCTTCATCTTCCGCCAGCTCAAAAATGGCCATTGCATAGTTGGAGATGGGATTACCAACCTCGGAAGTCACTGTGCCCGGCAATAGGGACAGTTTATTTTTTTCACCGGCATTGCTGAGATAGTGGTCATAGAGGCCGATATTCCAGTACTGTCCAAGATAGCTCACCAGGTCTGTGGCGCGCTGGATACGATTTGCTATAGCCGTCTCGTCGAACTCATCGGCATGATAGTCATCAGCGGAGATTTCACTTAGTCGCTCGAGCTTGATATCGCCGGCATCACCCTGCCAATCCAGTAATGCACGACGTATCAGTATGAATTGATAGTCAAGAGTGGGGTCCAGCTTTACCCAGTTGCCTTGCTCCTCCGTTGCACTGAGGATAATATCAAAAGTGCCATCGGCATTGACCTCAAAATTATCCCAGTCGTAGTTGCCAACGGATCTGACATCTTGACCACCAAACAAACCGCTCAGAATCTGTAGTAACGATAGCGAGCTGTCGCCCATACTCCCACTCAAGCGGTATTTTTGACGACCATCAACAAATGCGACGCCATAGTAAAAATCCTGGCCATTTTGGCCTAGGGTGAAAATATCTGTCTGCCATCCTGTATGGACGTATATCCTTGGGTGTGCCATCCGTGGTGCTACAGCAAAAGTATAAGCCATTGCCTGCATTTCCATTAGGGTATGGTAAGCTTTGGCACGATGCTGAGGCGTATTCTGGAAGCGTGGAGTTGCTTCCATCTTCACCCGAACATCCTCCAGGGCGGACAGATAGTCACTCCACGCTTGCTTGAGGACCGGTGTTGCGGTAACTGAGTTCATATCATTACTTCCTGCCTGACAAGTAAAAGAAATAACCATCAAAGCTGACATGAGAATCAGCGTTCTCTTAAAGGTGTTAATCCACATTTTTTTGTCCATCGTTATAGGGCGCTCTGGTTCTGTTGGTCCGTATCTCCAAGTAGGCTATAAACGGCCTGAAGCGAACCCCTGTTACTGAATGCTCCCGATTCAGACAGTCCCGTTGGGGCGAAGCATGATGGACATTCCGCCATCAATGACTAAATTGGTTCCGGTAATATAACTTCCCGCATCGCTTGCCAGTAACTGTATCAATCCTTCAAGCTCTTCAGGGTGTCCCGCACGCCCCAGCGCTGTCATTCCCACAAAGTCTTCCATAAACATCTGGGCAGCTTTTTCGCCCTGAGTGGTGCGTAATAATTCCTGAGCCTGCGTTACCAGGTCAGTGACAAAGAAACCAAGGATAAGAGAGTTTGCGGTAATATTCTGATGACCTGTTTCAGCCGCAAGAGTTCTGGTAAACGCATTCAGGGCGCCCTTTGTGGCTGTGTACATGCCTATTCCCTCATGGGGAGAACTCACCACGGTGCTGGCCGATGAACTGAAGAGTATACGACCCCAATTTTTTTCGCGCATGTGAGGAAGAAAGGCTTGAACTAACTCCACATTGGCTGAAATATTGACTTGCATTATTTGATCGATTGATTCTTCCTTTATGTCTAAAAGATGTTCATTGATATCCTGCCCTGCGTTACCAATGAAAATGTCAATGCCTCCTAATGCATCATTGGCATATTGAGCCAGGGCCTTGACGCTTTTGCGGTTGGCAAGATCTACTGGATGCCATTGGACATCGTGAATTTCAGGATCAGTATTAAGCTGCTCGGCGGCTTCACTCAATAGCTTTTCACGCCGGGCGGCTATCAAAACCGTTGCTCCCGCTTGAGCCAGGGCTTTTGTCATATGATAGCCAAGTCCCGTCGCACCACCGGTTACCAGTGCCGTTTTCCCTCGAAGGCTAAATTTATCAAACGTACTCATTATCTCTAAGCTCCAGACTCTAAAACTTGTAGGATGCCGATATTCCGTAAGTGCGAGGCATGCCAACAGTGCGGAACGTAAAGTCCATGGCATAACTTACATTGGTCGCATACAGCTTGTTATCGAGGTTCCTTACCCACGCCATGACTCTCCAGGACCCATTTGGATCTGCAAGGCCCGCACGTGCATCAAATACGGCATAGCCAGCGATATCCTGGATGTCGCTGGATACAGTCTGGCCGGGGAGGTTGGCGGGATCGCTCGGCGTGGCACCGATAACTCCCCGCTCCCGGAATGCAGCTACAACAGCACTCTGCGCGTAAGCCGATGCGCCAATAAAGGCATTCAGGCCGCGGCCAATTTCCCAAGTATATTCGGCATCACCAACAAAACTCCATGTGGGTGTATAGGGGTATCGCTTTCCTTTAAAGTTTATTGAATTACCGTAGGGGTCAAAGTTATAGAAATCTTTGGTAACTTCTGAATTGAGATAAGTTAGTCCGGCTGTGATTGCAAGGCCATCCATGGGTAGAGCATTCAGCTGAACCTCAGCCCCATAAAGCCTTGAATCCGGGACATTGACGAGTGCTTCAAGTGCACCGAATATTCCCAGCGGATCCTGTACGCGTCCACGAACTTGCTTATCGGAGTAATCGTAATAAAATGCCGCGGCGTCGAGTTGTACACGTCCGTCGGCCAGGGTCGACTTTGTACCAATCTCATAGGCGATAACTTTTTCCTGGGTTGCTGGCATATATTGAACTGCTGCAGTACCCCCGAGATTTGGAAAACTCCCCGACTTATAGCCTTGGCTGATGTTGCCGTACAGCATGATATCAGGCATTGCCATGTAATCGATGCCGACACGCCAGCTGACGTTGTCTTCCTTTAGCGTTTGCTTGACATAGCCGGTGGTGACACCCAATCCGGTAGGGGAGCTGGGATCCGGGTAAATACTGTTTAAAGTGACACAGTCTCCAGGTGTTACTGTACCGAATGCACCGGTCAGCCCAAAGATGATGGCATTGAAAGCGCCAGCATTGGATCCGTCGCCTGAATCCGCATTACACGCCGAATTGTCAACTTCAACATCCGTATAACGCATGCCTGCATGTACATTGATCTTGTCACTTAGTTTGTACTCGACATTCCCAAAAATGGCCCGTGTTGTGATATCGGATAACGACTCAGAGCGGAATGAGTAAATAGGAAAAGCTGGAGAGATAAGATTGACTGTGGAGGAGTCTCTTACAAAGTTATCGTTGGTGAAATCTTCAATCTCATCATGTTGATAACTGGCACCAATAACGATATCAAAACCGTTTTCGGTGCTTAACCCGAGCCTGATTTCCTGGAATAGGTTCTCGATCTCACCTTTGTTGACAGCCGAGGTGTTGTTGAACTGTGTTCCATCGTGGTCGTTCCAGAACTCCTGTTCATATTTTGCGTATGATGTAATGGAGGTCAACGTTAGCTGATCACTCAGGTCGAAATCGATACGAGCGACTCCCTGATAAAAATGATCATCGTGCTTATAGTCAAGTCCTGGGTCCCAGTCGGCGTCTCTTGGGTCACTTGGGTTCAGTGGTACGTCTGCTGCATAGGCAGGCAAACAGGTGGATGGATTTGTAGGGCATTGGGCATGGGTGAGCGTGGTGATTCCGATGGCTTGAGGTGCAAGCGATTCTGACTTGTCTCGCCAGCCGTTAAGGTTCAGACCAATATTCAAGCGATCCGTGGGTGTCCAATCAAGAAGAAGTCGGCCAACAAATTGATCCTTTTCTCCAAGCTCATCACTTCGTGTGGTGCTTTTTTGCCAGCCATCGGAGTGAGTCGTGCTTGCCGACAAGCGTGCGTTGAGGGTAGGGCTCAGTGCGCCGCTTATATATCCCCCAAGCTCGGCTTCATTGAACCTGCCATAGGACGCATCTAA
>JBBAFY010000019.1:0-33139 GCA_041655135.1 Tissierellales bacterium | reverse complement strand
TTAGTTTTATACCTTTAAAGAAGAAATACTCTGTTGTTCCATAGCTATTTAGTGAAAAGAAATCGTCTTCAAAATAATAGTTTTCCATAGCTTTCATGTCTTCCAAAGAAATGCTTATGGAGTTATCTACACCTGTACCACTAATTTCTATAGCTATTTTATCTTCTAATTTTTCTTCTGCAGGCTTTTGAGTTTCTTCTTCTAATGGTGTCTCTACTTCTGTATTCTCTGTTTCTATGCTATTGTCCTTTTCTGATTCAATGTTATTACTAGTCTGAGAGTTAGATTGATCCTCGGAATTTTCATTATCTTCTTCATTTTCACTTCCACTATCTTCTACTTCACTTGAGCTTGCTATTTCTTCATTTCCCTCGTCCTCACTTTTATCCTTTGAATCCTCTTCATTATTCTCTATTGTCTCAACAGCTAGAACTTCTCCTGAATCCTCTACATCAACAGGAGGAGTTTTGCTACTACTACAAGCTGTTACAAGGAGTAATGTCAATATTAATAACATAACTATAACTATTTTTTTATTACAAAACATATGTCTCCCCCTAATAATGTTTAGAGCAAACAAACTAGCTGTTCGCTCTAAACATGAAATTTTATTGGTTCATTTCATTTAATAAATTGTAAATTATAGTTGCTGCTTCAGCTCTTGTAGCTTGACCTTTAGGGGCAAAGCTTCCATCGGGTTTTCCATTAATTATTCCAGAAACCCTCATTGCATTAACAGCATCCTTTGCCCAGGTACTTATTTGTGAGTTGTCAGTGAAATCACTATAAGCTTCCTTCTCTGAAAGATTTATTTTCATTACCTTTGTAAAATTCAAAACCATAGATGCCATTTGCTCTCTTGTGATTGGATCATTTGGACCAAATTTGCCATTACCTATACCAGACACAATCTCTTTTTCTGCTGCCCAGTTAATATAATCCGCATACCATTTATTATTCTCTACATCCTTAAATCCTACTGCTTTAGCAGACTTTAAGTCAATGTCTTTTAATAGACTTACTAGGAGCTTCACAAACTCTGATCTTGTAATATTTCTATTTGGGCTAAAAGCTTTTTCACCTGTTCCATCTACTAGCTTTTTAGAATATAGGTATTCTATTTGTTTTTCTGCCCAATGACCCTTAGTGTCTGTAAAGCTGCTGCTTGGCTTTTTAAATATATTATCTGTAAGTGCCTTGACAACACCACCATTGCTACCAACCCATAAGGTATCTTTAGTCACTACTAATGACCATATAGAATCAAGGCTACTAGTATCAGGCCAATCTAAGTTATCTCTATTGAATTTTCTGTTTACTGATTTAGGCTCTTTACAGAAAACCACACCTTTTAATGTAGTTCCAAACCAAAGACTTCCTTTGTGGTCCACTGTCATAACTCTTATCTCTTCGTTATCCTTTAATTCATTAGGTAATAATTCATGGCCTGTGTATTTAGCCTCAATCTCACCTTTTGAATTTACATAATCTACTCTACCACCAACATTCTCCATGGTGGAATATGAACCAGACATAACTATCCAAGCTCCACCATTTGGATCTAATGAGATACTTCTTACCCATTGGTCTGCAAATTTAGTATTTTCTGTATCCTTATAGGTTTTTAGATCTCCAGCTTTGCTCATATATGCATATCCACCACTATAGATGTTCTTCTCTGCATCTACAGTATCAGGATATGTTCCTATCCAGATACCGCCTTTATCATCTGGAGTTAGAGTGTTAACTGATGTTGCTGGTAATCCATCATCTTTAGTCCAGCTTTTCCAGCTATCATTAGTAGGATCAAAGCTAACTAGTCCTAATGCAGTACCTAACCATACCTTTCCATTGCTATCTATTTCCACACTTTGAATAAAATTAGAGATTAATTTTCCATTAGTACTTTCCTTAGTATATTGAGTAAATTTACCATCTTTAAGATATGCTAATCCTTTTTGATTATCTGGGTCTTGACCACCAAGAGTAAACCATACACCACCACTTTTATCCAAAGCTATGTCATTAACATAGCTCCCAGGAAGAGCAACTTCTGAGCTAGTATTATATTTAGTTACTGTCTTGTTTGAGTCTATATATGCTGCTCCTCCACCATAAGTACCTATCCACGCTCCACCTTTATTATCAGGAGTAACTACTCTTACACCTGCCATAGGAAGCCCGCCTTCGTCTCCACTTAAGTAGGCTGTGAAAGGATTTTCTGTAGTAGTTTCACTTCCTTTTCCAGTAGCATTTCCGTCTACAATTATCTTGACTACATTCTTAAGACATGCACCTTGATTTAAATGAGTTATCATTCTTATAGGGCCACCTTCATTGCCACTTGTATATCCGTCACTATTGGTATCGGTTACTAGGGGATTTCCATTTACGGCATAAGAGAGCATTATTATCTTTCTTTCCTGTCCGTCTGCTATTCCATTTTCAACAGCATCCTTACCAAATACTGATAAAATATCTCTTGTAAATCCATCTGATGCCACAACCTTTAATGCTGTAAGCTCCGCTCCTGGATTTAATCCAACTTTCTTAGTTATTAGCTGCCATATATTTAAACCTTCGTTTTGATTTTCACCAATATAAGTGTAGGTGTCTCTAATGATTATATCATCCATTTCTTCTAACTCACGTAGTGTGTATGTCTTTGGATTAGCTAAGGCAGTACCAGTTATTTCTAGCCTAGTGTTATCTAAATATTGACTATATGTTGGACTCATACTATGCTTCCAGCTAGTTGTTGCAGAAGCATTAACAGTAATTTTAACAACATTTTTCAATATATTAGATGAATTTGTATCATCAATAGACTTTTGACCTACAACTAGACAAAGAGGTCCACCTGAATTATTGTAAGCAGGGTCAAATCCTGGTGAGTCCTTACCTGTTACTAAAGGCCTACCCTCATCTGTTTTTTCATTGCCTGCTTTACTGGAACCATAAGCTAATATCATTTTCAGGTTCTCTTCCATAGTAGCACTATTTAAGTAGTCAGATTTCATTAAATCCTCTAGTGCAAATGTAAGTGCCTTTCCGTCTTCTGCTGTAAATACAACTTCATTGGCATTTGATTGAAGTCCTACATCTGAAGATTTAAGGAAGTTATAAATATCTATTCCTCTATATCTAACCTCTTGTTCTGATGTAGCCTTTTTAATATTATAATCTCCTGTAAATGCTATACCTTGTCTCTCTTCTATCTCAGAAACCTTAAAGGTCTTAGGTTCAGTTAACTTAGTACCTTTTCCTTCGATAGTAATAGTTTTATCTCCCAATTCTTTATATGGAGCGTCAATATGAGCGTACTTATCAGGCTGTAGATTTATAGTAATTGAAGTTACAGAGCCTAATGATTGAGCAACAGTTTTGTCTTCTAAGTCTTTAGAAATAATCATCATTAAAGGTCCGCCGTCGTTTTTAACATTAACCTTTACTCCGCTTCCGTCATTATAAGAGCTTTCATAGCCTTCTGAGTTCTTATCTGTTACCATAGGAGCTCCATTTTTTGCAAAAGCTAAAATAGATGAACCAGAGAATACATCATTTAGCGTCACTATAACAGACTTATTTTCATCCTTAGAGTCTGTACTAGTAAATTCAACTGTTCCCTTAGTTCCAGGTATCTGTATCTTTTCTGTTAATAAATAGCCTAGGCTTACTCCTTCATATAAATCGCTATATGTTTGGTCACCTTTTTGTATACCATAGAAGCCCTTTAATCTTGCCTTTGTTTTCTCTATATTGGAAACCTTAGAGCCATAGATCATATCCTCAATTTCTGCTATAGTGAAGCTTTGCTCTTTTATTGTATTTCCATCCATTCCAATAACTTTGATATCTACCTTGTTGTCAGCAAGCGCCTTATATACTTCATTTGGATTGCCAGTATGACTACTGTAATTAACTTCATTTCCTATTATTATTTTATCTAGTAGCTTTGCTTGCTTTGAACCATTAGCATGAGAATATTCTGTTTTACCATAGATAATACGTAAAGGACCTCCGTCATTTCCAAGACCACTTTTATATCCATCTAAAGTATTTTTTATTACATATGGATATCCATTAACTCCATAAGCTACTAATACTGGATAGCCAGTAGACCTTAAATCAATTTCCTTATTAGAAACATATTTTCCGTCATTTAAATCATCTGGATTTTTTTCATAAAATCCAAATAACGAAGGATCAGCTATTTGCTTAATAGTAAATTTGTCAAAATCCTTGTATCCATCTGTGGCAGTAAATTGAACTACCGTTTCAGATTCCTTGCCCTTTGCCATAGATGAAGGGACTCCAGATTTCACAAGTAAATCCCAAAGCTTAACTCCTTCATATTCATTCACATACCAGTAGGTTGAATTTGATAAACTGTATTCTTTTCTAAAGCCCATGCCAATCTCAGCAGGCTTACCATTTTCATACTTAACCATGTCTTCTATTTGTTGAACTGTATAATTTACTTCTCTTCCTACTTTATCTCCGGTTATAGTTATTACATACTGAGAATTTTCTGATGTATCGTATGGCGACTTATCATGCTTGTATCCAGGTGTATCATTTTCCGCCACATAGATATAAGCCATATTCCCAAATTTAGAATAGTTAGGATTTGGATCTTTCTCAAAAACAGTTTTGTCATAAACTAATTTAATACATCCATCTTCATTGCCTAATTTAGGATCTGCGCCAGCACCGGCATCATAAACAAAAGGTCTTGGATTAGTGCCGTTGGTTTCAGATGTTCCATAAGCTACAATTATAGGCTTTCCTTTTGCCTCAGCCTCATTTATCTGATCTAATGTAAACTCTGCTATTGTCTGCCTTACTCTGTTCTTTATAAGAATCTTATAGGCAGAATCAGTAAGCTTAATTCCAGTAATTCCAGAGGTCATATTTCTTAGTAAATAATCTAAGCGAATTCCCTCATAACTAAGAGTTGTTGCATTATCCTTTCTAATGTCAGTATAGTCACCGCGGTGTACTCCTGCATCTTGATTTTCTAATTCACGAATAGAAAGAGGTATACTTGCTTCAAGACCAGGTCCTTCAAAGGTTAAGGTAGCACCTGTTATAGCATCAACATCATACGGAGCATCTCCCTCTAAACCCCCATTTGTAATATGCTTATATGGACTACTTGAATTACTCTCTCCACTGGATGAAGTTACTTTAATTTCATTTACCAGCTTTATTTGTGAGCCATTTTGGCTATAAATTCTAAAATAGCCTTCTATGGAAGAATCATCCTTTGCAGTGTCATGAACTGCCTTTGTATCATTCAAATTTGTACCTGTTTCATAGACTAATATGTATTGTTTTGATGAGTCTTTAATTTCTGCCACAGTTACAGCAGCATTTTCATAACCATCTGCTGAAATAAATTCTACCTTATCATTATCACCATATCCTTGTAATAATTGGCTTAAGGGTACTCCCACACAATAATTAGTCTCTGCACCTGACTTTTTAGTATATGACCAATTACCACTAATTCTAGGCATAAGAAGAATATCTGCTCTTGTATACTCTTTAGTGCCTACTTTTAGAACTGTTGTTAGTTCATCTCCTACAAGAACCTTCTGAATTGTCTTGTTAAATAATGGATTGCTTTGCTCTCCTACATGCTGTTGACCCACCATTAGTAATGGTGCGTCCTTGTCTGTTAGCTTTTCTAGGGCAGAACTTTGAGGGATAACAGTGGGTTGTCCTCTATCTCCTGCTCTATCAAAGGCTAAAATAGTATCTACAGGTATCTTACCTGCATCCTGTCCATCATTGAGATTTGGGAAATAATATCTTTCAACACCATAAGAAGGACTTATTAGTTTCTTAGAAGTTGTAGAATCTCCCTTATGAGCAGGGTCAAAGGTTACCTTGTAGCCATCTCCTGCAACAAAGGCAATTTTATAAGCATTGTATTTGTCCTTTAAGAAGTTTGATTTGCTTAATAGGTCATTTACTCTAACTCCCTTTCCAAGATATACACTCTTTGTTGGAGTAGTATTTATTGTAGAGTAAAGATTAGTTGCCTGCTCCATAGCCACAAGTTGATCTAAGGTATATGATTTTTCATTTGTAATGCCTATACCTTGTCCAGTAACTAGAAGAATTGGTTGTTCTGTTTTAGGCTCCCAGCTTGCGGCATAGGCCTTAGTTCCAAAGCCTTCTGGAGCTACAATTCCCAATGATGAGAATATCATAGTGAAAATAATTAATAATGCTAGACTTTTTTTACATAGGTCTTTTCCCATAACATTTTCCTCCTTGTAAATAAATTAATACTCTTAGTAGGTAGTCGATAGCTCTTGTCTATCCTAAATCTTTTATCACCTCTCCCAATAAATCTTTAAAAAAACTTCATAACAATTTAGAGCAACAAGAGGCACAAAAAAACTTCTTATTGCAAAAATAAGCAAAAAGAAGTTCTATAAGCTAATGGTGTTACTCCTTTTCGCACTGGAAGGTAATACAGTTTCCCACATTGCCCTATCGTTTTAGACATCATGGGGTCTCGATCCCTTTAGATGAATAAAATCGGAGTATTTCTATTTTATGAAATTGTTGGTAACCACTTCTTCATTATATCGTTAAACATCTGTCAATGCAATATATAAAAATGTATCTCATTATGAATTGGCTACTTAAAACTTTTAAGAGATCCTTCGCTTAAGCTCAGGATGACTTATAGTGAATTTTTTCAGTGGCCTTATACCTTTCTCCTTTTCTCAGCCTCTATCTTAGCTAAAAATAAAAAGCTATCAATGTCTTTAATTTCTTTTTTTGAATACCTTTCATAGCTCTTCAAAAAATGTTTCATCATAATATGCTTTTCTTTTTTAAAAGCAGGTTCATTAGTAAGAATGAAAAAACATATATTCCCTAGATCTAATCTCAAATCTCCATAGTCTATTTCTTCAAAATCTAGTCCATATATTTGCCCATCCCTGTATATAAAATTTCTTAGATTAACATCTTTTTTTAGCAAGCTACCATTTTCCTTAGAATTCTTATGAAGCTCTGACAACCATAAAGCGAGCTTGTCTATCCAGTCACCATTATCAAGTCTCTCAACCAAATCCACAACTAGCTCTCCTTCAACATATTCCATTATGAGACTATCTTTATCTTTATGGATTATTTCTGGGACTAGTATGCCTAACTCTTTAAGCATATGTATGTTTTTATATTCTATATCCAAAAATTTCAAATTATTAGGACTATATTTCTTTAAAATAGCTAGTTTGCTATTTAAGTTTACTTGGAGCATTACTTTATAAACCTGATTTCTTTTGCTTTCTAATCTCTCTAATATCTCAACATTCATAAAACTCCCAATCCTTTACTGTTTCCTCTACTAAATCAGCAAGACCTTCTATATCTGTCACAGCACTGATGATAGGTAACTTTTCATGCTCTGATACCTCATTGCTAATCACACCACTTAACACAAATACACTCGGACTCATTCGTTTAACCACATCTCCCATAGAAGAAGCACACAATATCTTAGGTACATTGCAGTCTGTAACACCTTCTAGTATGACAAAATCCTGAGTATAATATTTAAGTATTTCAGAAATAGGAAGCTTCTCTCTAAATAAAATACTCGTTTCATAAATACCTCTAGCAGTTACTAGCTCTGCACCAGCCTTATAATGTCTATCTGTATTGGAACCCTCTACATCCATTTTAAACTCCTCAAAATGAATTTCTTTTACAGTTCCTACAGAATAGCCTCTCTTTTTAAGTTCCACTATAAGCATTTCTATAGTAGTTGTTTTGCCTGACTTTGAATATCCGTAAACTGAAAAAACCTTCACTCTAATTTCCTCCTAACCGATTATCGAAAAATGAAAAGCTATAATTGCAAATGATAATAATGAAACCAGCAATATTACTAGGTAATCCAACTTCTTCATCTTAAGCCTACAATAGGATGTCCTATTAGGATACGACCTAAAGCCTCTGCATTCCATTGAAATCGAAATATATTTTGCCTTGCCTAAAGCCTTTATTACAGAAGGAGTCAATATATATGTGTACAGGGATAGCTTTTGACCTAATGGTATTCTTTTTAAATCCTCACCGGCTAATTGAACTGCTATTATTGAATCAGTAAATTCCTCCTTAAATAATGGAAGGAACTTTATTGCCAAAAGAACCATAAAAGCTATTTCATAAGGAAGTCTCATGGCTATAAGACCATATACTGTTTCTAATACTGGTGATGAAGCTATTATCAATGCAGAAAAAATTATTATAGACATTCTAAGTATGATAGAAGTACCGCTTATTAGGCCATTTGTAGTCAATACATTAATTCCCCTTATACCAATTATAGCCTCTCCTCCAGGATTAAACACACTTTGAATTAAGGCTAAGACTAAGAAAAAAATCCATAGCTTTCTTAGTTTTTTTATTGCTCCAAATAATGATATTGATAAAAGCTTGCAAATAAATAGAGTTAATAATAGGAGAAAAAATAAATACATTAGCTCTTTAAGTATTATTGCAGCTGAGGAAATTATTAAGACCGTAATTATCTTAGTTCTAGGGTCAAGACTTATCAAGAAAACTCAACCCCTTTTGCTCCAAGAGTCATAGTCTTTTCTACATGGGTAGATAAAAAGCCTTTATCATGGCTAATTATTAGATAGCCCTTACCTTCATCTCTTAGTTTATTTAGATACTTTCCTAGTTGAGCAGTACGTAGTATATCGAGTCCAATAGTAGGCTCATCTAATATTAAAAAATCCACATCTCTAGACAGAACAGAGGCTAATACCAGTCTTTGCTTTTCACCTCCGCTTAATGTAAAAGGGCTGTTATCCTTATATTTCCTAAGGTCAAATTCCTCTAAATATCTCATTAATTTTTCTTCAATCCTATTTTTATCAATACTCTCACAATTTCTGTAGCTAAAATTCATTTGCTCCCAAACTGTTGGACAAAATAGCTGCTTTTCTGGATTTTGAAAGATATAGCCTACCTTTTTACCTATATCTGATAGAGATATGTCTCTAATATTTTTACCTTCAAGAAATATATCTCCATGCTTAGGTTTCAGAATACCTAGCATTAGCTTTACTAGAGTTGTCTTTCCTAGCCCATTATGTCCCTTAAGACCAATGTGCTGATTATAATCTATACTAAAACTAATGTTCTTTAATATATTATCCTTATTGTTGTAGGAAAAAGCTATGGAGTCTATCATATAAAAGCTCATGGTTATCTACCTCAATTCTTTCCTCTATTTTTCCTCTACTCATAAGGAAAATAGTATCTGCTATCATTAGATTATCGATACTATGGTCAATTATTATTACAGTCTTTCCTAATTCTTTAATAATTTTAATTGTATCTAAAATAAGCTTTTTGTTATCTTCATCAAGCTCTGATAACACCTCATCTAAAATGATTATTTCGGGGTTTAAGCTTAATACAGATGCTATAGCTACTAATTGCTTTTCTCCACCAGAGAGTTTAGCAGGATTCTTATGTCTTAGATGCCCTATATTAAAAGTCTTTAATAATCTTTCAATTATCTCTTCTATTTCATCATATGGATAACATAGGTTCTCTGGTGCAAAGGCTATTTCCGCCTCTACTGTAGGTAAAAATATTTGATTATCAACTTCTTGAAAAACCATCCCTATTTTCTGAGATAAATTTGGTAATGAAAGCTCACTTATATTCTTTCTTTCTATAAGTACATTGCCCTCTATTTCTCCTGGAAGGCCTTTAGGGATTATTCCGCAAAGACAAAAGGCAAGAGTACTTTTGCCACATCCACTTAATCCAGCAAAGGCAGCTATACTGCCCTTCTCAATCCTTAAGTTAATGGAATCCAGCACTCTAGGGGTATTTATATTATATGATAAAGATAAATCTCTAGCTTCTATGATATAGTTCATTCTAAAACTACCTCATAAACATATTTGCACCAACGTTGACTGAACATATCGGAGCGTGCTATTAGCTGGAATGGTCCACTTCCACCCTTTTTCATGGTACCAAGAGGCTTTCCATCCTTTTCAAAGGCTATAAATACATTGTTTCCTGATAGAATCTCATCTACAGACAGTGCTATTACATAACCATCTAGACCCTTAACTAGTACCTTTGAATAACCTTTAATAGCTAGATCATCTACAGAGGCTTTATTTAGTAAGTCCTTGAGAAGTACACCTTTATATCTACGTGAAGCAGGCCCAGATTTTGAAGTATCCTCTGTTGCATTGAACTCCTTATTATCTAAGGATATAAGCTCATCAAACTGAAGCTTAACTGAACTTTCTCCCCAAATAACAGTGATTGTCTTATCTTCACCTGCACTAGTATCTATATTTCTCATGTTTATATATACTAAGATTAAAGTAGCAGCAACTAAAAAAATGATGACAGCTATTAGCTTTTTATTTTTCAAAATTATCACCCTGCCCGTCAATAGAATTTATAATATTTAATTTACTTAGTTCTTTAGTTATCTTATATGCTATTAGACCTCCAAGGCCTCCTGATAATGAAGCCGCACTTAGGGAAAGAAGCATTGGAATCAGTGGCAATCTAAAGAATACCATGGAGGACAAGAAGGTTCCAGTAATATTTGCAAGCAAACCCAATATAAAAAAGCTAGCTGGACTTATAAACCTACGATTTAATATTTTAGCTCCAATGTCTACCATAAGACCTGGCAGGGTATAAGTTATAAGGCTTACTGCCCCATGAGTTCCGTAGGCTCCTGTAATAATAACTAATAAGGCTTGTATAAGCCCAATCATAGTGCCTGTCCCAGTTTTTCTCGTTATCCCTATACCTAGCACTATCCAAAGCATATAAAAGCCACCAGCTGCTGCACCGCCTGGTATGAATAAGGGACCTGTAATTATGTGGATTAATGGTACGATTATTGGTTTTATTCCTATACCAAGTGCAGCTGTTAATGCTATAACAACTAAATCAAACATGGAAAATCTCTGTAAAAAGTTTCTCATATTTCACCCGCTCATTTATGGTTTTCTAATATTATTGGTATAAACAAATCCATAGGAAGGAAGTTTCCATGACTCCCTCCACCTTCCTCATCATGCATTCCATGATCTGAGGTTATAATAATATCTCCTATAAAGTTTTTAGTAATATCTTCAATATATAAGTCTAATACTTTAAGCTGTTCTAAAGCTTCTTTAGAGCTTGGACCATATCTATGTCCCATGTCATCATAGGAATGAAAATGAACTAGAAGGATATGAGGTGGGTTCTTTAATTCTTCCAGTGCACTTCTATATATTTCATCATCTATAGTTCCATCATTATTTTCGTCAATATTCAAAATTGTCTCCACATCACTTGTTAGTATTCTTATATTTCCCTCAATAATCTTTGATGTTTTGCCTTTTTTAGATGCTGCATCAAATATAGTTGGAGCCAATAGCGGTTTTTTATCTCTACTTTGTATTCCTGTATACTTTGGCGTTTCTCCTGTTACCATAGCTGCAAAAGCTACATTTGTAATAGGCGGATATACAGTAAGTGCTCTTATTCCTCTATTGAGAGATGCTATGTAGGGGACGTTCCCCTGATAAATGGCTTTTTCATATAGCTCATAGCCTAAGCCATCTATGTATATTATTAGCACCTTGTTTTCCTTATCTAAAGATTTTAAAACAAGATTTTTAATATCTGTAATCCTTTCCTTTGGTGAATTTTCTATAATGCCTATAGGATTTGAAGTTACAAAACTTCCAGCCTTTACAACTACATTATTTAAAAGACTTCTCTTGATTTCATCTATACTTTGAGTATAAATAATGTCACCGTCCCCTGTGTAGATAGCAAAATTATGATCCTCACCCTCAGTCGCTTTGATTACTGGAATGTCATCTACAATTTGCTTAGATAAGTACATACTACTTAAGAAAAAAATTAATATAATTATTAAAGAAAATACTAAGCTTTTTTTTAACATAACTCCATCACCTATATCTAATGATTTATGACAATATATTCTACAAAAGTTCATTGTTTCCTTCAAAAAATAAAAAAGTATAGTCTCTCCAACTCTCTGAGAGACTATATATACTTTATTGAAACTACTTTGTTTTTATCTACATAAAATTCATCGCTGAGACCGTCAACTATGACAAGACCTCTACCACAACATCTAAGCTCTAATGGGTCATAATCAGTCCTATCATATATAAAGCCACATCCTTCATCAACTACCTCAATTTTTATTTTTTTATCACGTATTTCTAAAAACAATTTAACAAACTTGTCAGTATCACAATTGTTGCCATGTAAAGCACTGTTTACTACAAGTTCATTTAGTATAAGACGTATATCAAATAATAGTGATTCGTCATTTATTATTTTACATAGCTCCTCAAGTATATCTTCCATTGTTAATCTTACATTTATTAAATCGCTTTTAATTGTTTGAACTATTCTAAAATTCAAGGCAGATCCCTTCTATTCTATAATATAGTATACTTACTTTGTGTATTATAGTTTTACCCAGAAAAAGTTTCTATAATCAGAATCATTAAAATACCTAATTAATAATTAGTGTCAAACCAACATTTTTATTATACCACATTTTTTACCATTAAAAACTTAAAGTATTTAGCATTAAATATTGTTAAAAACAATATAATATATAAAGCAAATTGGTTTAAAAAAAAATTTTTTGGGTATTATTAAGTTGTACATAAAACATAGATGAAAGGGGAATTATTATGGAAAAATACGTATGTATACCATGTGGTTATGTTTATGATCCTGCTGAGGGAGATCCAGATAGCGGAATAGCTCCAGGCACTCCATTTGCAGAACTACCTGAAGATTGGGTATGCCCAGTGTGCGGCGCAGGTAAAGATGATTTTGAGGTAGAAGGATAGTCTAAAGTCAATATAAAAATCAAAAACAACTGAGAAAAAGTATTTTCTCAGTTGTTTTTTTGCCAAGTTCTTTATAATACTATCTGAATCAAATTAAGAGATGGGTCAAAAATAAATATTTTGTTCTCATCTTCTGTATATTTGTAACCTAAAGACTTTAATCTGTTTAGGACAGCTTGTAATTTCTCTTTACTTGGGTACTTAAGTGTATAATACTTCATACCTATGGAGTTATCTGGTGGTGGAACTGCTCCTCTGCCATTCCAAATATTGAATCCAATATGGTGATGATAGCCCCCTGTAGAAATGAAATATGCTTGATTTTTCATAGCTTGAACTAAGTTAAAGCCTAAAGCTTCATAAAAATTCAAAGAATCATCTAGATCACCTACATGAAGATGTATATGACCAATAATAGTCTCTGATGGTGCTCCTTCCCATTTCTTGTCACCTGTGGCTTCTATAATCCTAAGATAATCTAAAGCTTCAGTTACCATGTTTATTTCATCATCTTTACGATCCCAAGTATCCTCAGGAGTATCTGCATATACCTCTATCCCATTTTTATCTGGGTCTTCTAAATATACTGCTTCACTTACACCATGATTTGATCCTCCAACTATAGGATATTGCTTATCTCTGATGTTCTTCAAAAATAGTCCTAGATGAAAACGGCTAGGTAATAGTACTGCAAAGTGATAGAGCCCCGTTCTTCTAGGCAATTTATCTATTAGATCCTTTGGCTGAGTTAGCGTAACCATTGGTGTAATACCATCTACTGTTAGCTTAACTTCTCTGTCCTTCTCTTCTAATACTTGTAATCCCATTATATCTTTATAAAACTCTACTGAGCGTTTTAAGTCTTTAACTTTGAGAACCATTTGAGTTACATATATATTTGGTTTATCATGATATTTTGACATTGTTATTCACCTACTTTAATTAGTAGGTATAATATACCCATGTTCTGTATGTATTAACCACAAGGAAAAATTTCAAAAACATTCATAATTAACTAAAGACTTAACTTGCCACTTAATTTCATTAAGAGTATCTAGGGATTTGGTATTTGAATTCTTGTTTTTTATAATCTTCATATATATATTAATACCATCTTCATACTTTATAAACCTATTTTCAATACAATGCTCTAGAACATATATTAGGTCCTTGTAGGACTGTTCAAAAGCATTGGAAGGAGAGGTTAAAATGTAGTTTACTTCTTCATATAGTTCTTTTTTCAATGTATATTCTTCCTTTTCAACAAACTGATTTATCTCTTCTATTTCAGACTTGTCAAGAGACCAGTTCAAAGTTACACTGTTTTCTTCTAGATGTTCTATTTTAGTTGGACCTGTAAGACCTACAATAACGCTAGGATTTTTAACTGTCCAGGATATTGCTACTTGAGCTGATGTTTTACCATGTCTTATTCCAATTTCCTTTAGCTTTTCTGCTGTTCTCAGTGCTGAAGTTATCCTAGCTCTTTTAAATAATGGATCCATATTTCTTATATCCGTATCCAAGAATTTAGTATCTGAACTAATAGCACCTGATAACAAGCCTCTACCAGTTATACTAAATGCAATGATATTAAAATCATAGTTGTTCTTCAGATAATTAAGTTCTTTATATCTAAATGTGTTAACAGGGCTCATCTCTGCCAATACAAAGGATATATTCCCATAGTCCAAGTATTCAATTGTTTTCTCTACAGGCAAGTGTCCAATACCATAATATCTAATTTTACCTTCTCTCTTTAATTCCTCTAGAGCTTCTATAGTTTCCTTTATTAGTGTATTGGGATCATGAAAATGTACTTGATAGATGTCTATATAGTCAGTTTTCAATTTTTTAAGACTTGATTCACAGGAGAGCTTAACAAATTTTCTAGAAAGGTTAGTCATATTATCTTTCGTAAGACCTACTTTAGAAGCTATGGTTATCTCATGCCTAAATGACTCTATAGCCTTACCAAGTATTTCTTCCGTACTAGTGTAGCTACTCGAGGTGTCAAAGTATCTAATACCAAGCGCATAAGCTTTCTGTAATACCCTAATCATTTCAGATTCTGTTAGTTTGGCTCCATAGGCTCCACTCAATCCATAACATCCATAACCAAGAGATGATATAGGCAAATCTAGGAAGGATTGATTTCTATTCATTTTTATTCCCTCCTTGAATTTCTTCAATTTTAATAATTATTTTTTCAAGGTGTTTCTTTACAGACATTAGCTGTTTTTCTTTCTCAAATATCTCATCATACTTTATCCTTATTTCATTCAGAATTATGCTAATATCATCCCCATCAACAAACCCCTTTGCTAATCCTACATCAATTCTTTCATCGACCTCCAGTATTCTCTTTATGTCGTCTAGCGTAAACATTAGATCCTTCATAGCCATTATATAATGCAACTTGTTTATATCCTCTTCGGTATAAAATCTATTATTATTCTTTCTCTTAACAGTTAGAAGCCCTATTTTATCATAATATCTAAGGGTTTCAATTCCAATATCATATTTTTTTGACACTTCTCCTATTAACATACACATTACCTCTATGGATAGTATATACTCTGGAGTTAACTCCAGGTCAAGTGTTTTTTCCATGTAAAGACAATTTAAAAAATGTTGAAATATGTAGGTTTGTGGTATAGCATATTCTATGGATTAGGAGGGAAATTATGAACACATGCGTAGAAACTGCAATTGATAAATTAAATAATATTTCTAAGGAATTAAATGATATATTTGTTGAAAGAGAAAAGGTTATAGAAAACAGCATCAGAGCGCTAATAACAGGACAGGCTGTTTTGTTAATTGGTCCTCCTGGAACTGCTAAGAGTGCCTTAACTAATGCCTTATGTAACAGAATTGAAAATGGTAGGTATTTTTCATGGCTTTTAAATAGAACATCCGACCCAGCAGAAATATTAGGACCATTCAGCATAAAGGAAATGGAAAATGATAAGTTTATGAGAGTAACTAAAGGTAAGCTGCCGGAGGCAGAAATAGCCTTTTTAGATGAGGTCTTTAAATGTAATGAACCAACCTTAAACATATTGCTTCCTATTTATAAATGAAAAGCTGTTCTACAATGACGGACAACCAGTTGATGTTCCTTTAATAACATTGTTTGCTGCATCAAACGAATTTCCCGAAGAAGATTCTCTAATGGCTTTATATGACAGAATGATGTTTAGAATGTATGTAGATTATATAGGTGATATTCAAAACAAAATGAAGATGTTTAAAAGCTTTTTAAATAAAGAGAACAAACAGGATAGCTTTACGACTATATCCTTAAATGAATTGATTCTATTAAGAGAATCACTAGAAGAAGTTAAGATATCTGATAACATATTAAAAGAATACATTTCATTAATTAATCTACTTTTTCAAAATGGAATTGTAATATCTGATAGAAGACAAAATGAATGCTTGAACGTACTGAGAGCAACTGCATTATTAGATAAAAGAGATGAGGTTATATTAACTGACCTTAAGGCTCTTAGAGATGTTCTTTGGAGTAAACTAGATGATATCGAAAAGATTGATGAGATACTAAAAGAAAAAATAGTATCTCCTTATCAAAAGGAATACAACAGTATAAAGAAGCAATATAAGGAATTGACTTCATCTGCAAGCAGCATAAATGATACAAGAATAATTGTTGAAGTAAAAAGTTCTCTAGAATATCTTTATGAACGGGCTAACAGACTATTAAACCAGCCTGAGCTAGTAGAAAAAGATATTAAGAATAAATTATCTATGCTAGAAAAAGAAATCAAAAATCGTATAGATATCTTATCTAAACAAATAGATGATGATGACTCTCTAATGTTTGGTGCATAGGAGTCTTTGAGAGGGTGTAAAAATGGATACTTTACTCTGTAATGCTGTAAAATTTTTCGAGTTAGATTTAGACATATATAATAATATTTTTAAAAATTCTCCGAAAATTATTGAAAATATGGAAAGCTTTATAAAGACAATAAGTACATTTGAAAAATTAAGTGAAGATATGTATTTGTCTTTATTTAAGAAGAATATTGAATTAGAATCTATGGAAAGCATAAGTCCTGAATACTGGCTTAATTATATTATAGTAAAAAAACTATATGAAATAGATGAGTTTGAGGATTTAAAAGAAAGCTGCTCTTTGAACTTTTTCAAGTCCATATTAGCCACAGATTTATTAGGTCAAGAGCTTATAAAAGGCTTTAAGGAACTTTGTATGAGCAATAAGTCCTTTACTGCTAAGCTAGAAAGTCATGAAAAATATATTGAAGAATACAGAAAAGAAGAATATTCAAAAGTAAAAGATACGAAGTCTTTACAAGATATAAAAAATAAAATATTAAATAATATAAATGATATAGAAAAAAGCATCTCAGATTATAATTTAATTTATACCAATGTTTCTGAAGCTTTAAAACAATTTGTAGCTACTTTTAAGACTATAGCTACCTGGGGATTTGATGATAACAGGCTAACCCCTACTTCCTATGAAGAAAAAATTGAAGTCAGTGCAAAGCTAAGAACCTTAAGAAAGGTAAGAGATATTTCTGAAATGGCTGGTAGATTCAAGGAATCTGCCTCTGAGCTCCAAAGAAAGAAAGTAAAGGAAGAGGGACTAGAAGTTTGTGGAGTTGAGTTAGGAAACGAGATACACAAGATCCTACCTTCTGAGAAACTATTTTTAGCTAGGGAAAGCACTAAAAAAAGCTTCTATAAAAAGCTTACCCAAAAAGAATTGTTGTCTTATAAGTATAAAAATAACAGAGCTAAATCTAAAGGTCCTATTATCTGCTGTATAGATACCTCTGGCTCTATGGAAGGTGAACGTGAGGTCTGGTCAAAGTCTGTTGCCATATCGCTATTAGATATAGCTATTAAACAGAAAAGAGAATTTGTTGCAGTTATGTTTTCAAATAAGGTATATAAGGTTCTTGAATTCACTAAGCATAGAATAGAGCCAAGCAAGCTCTATGAACTAGCTACATTCTTCTATGGCAGTGGGACAAATTTATAGAACCTCTAGAAAAATCTATAGAGCTTATAAACAGTGCTAGATATAAATATGCCGATATAGTCTTTATTACTGATAGAAAAGCATATATTGAGCCAGAGTTCGTTGAAGAATTTAAGCTTATGAAAAAGAAAAAAGAATTTAGAATGATAACTGTAAATGTAGCTGATGAAATTGAAGAAGGGTTAAATGAGCTGAATGATAATCAAATACTTCTAAGTACTCTAACTTATGAGGAAATTGAAGAGGCTAATAATACGTTATTTGTAATTTAGCCTCATGCATTGGGGACGGTTCTTTTTGCATAAATAAGCTCTATCACGTATTGCTCAACATGTGATAGAGCTAAAATTTACTTATTCTTCATAGTCATTATCTAAAAAATCATCTGGTAAATCTTCAATAATTTCTAATAGCCTATTTATATCCTTGGCTATTATTACAATTACTCTCCTTCCGTCCCTTACTTTATTCATAATATACTCTTCATATGAATTGTTTAATTCAGGGATTAACTCCTTAACAAAATCAGGGATACTATCACTCATATCATTTGAATATAATGCTATAATCCTTTGTGTACTTGTCATATTCTTCTTATTAGAGCTACTGAATGAAACTAAGTTTTTTTGCTTAAACCCACTTGTATATTTTCTATCAAATAATTCTGCAGGTTCCTTCTCGCCTAATATTTGTGCAGAGTTTCCTATAACAGTTGAATCCGCTCTAAATTCATTGGTTTGTTCTTCTTTTCCAGTTAATAAATTTATGTACTGATATTTTGGATTCTTGTATAATGACAGATCAAAATCTTTAAACAAATCCATCATTACTTTGTGATTTTCCTGTTCGTTTTTTGCTCCTGAATCCCATACCTCTAACGATTTTGCAAATACATAATATCCTTCTGATAATGAAAAGTTATTAGTATCATAACCTAGATAAAGTCTTCCTGATGTTGAATCTACCAAGCACCATTCTTTCTTTCCATCATTATCTATGTCAATAAATACTTCTGCTAAAATATGTCCTGTAATCATACCAGAATTACTCTTTTGTCTTGCCTCAATCCAATCAATTCTAGCTGTTTGTACAAACACTGTAGGTATGCCTTTAGCTCTTGCAAGAGGTACAAATGCTAGGCCATAGTCTGTACATCCTGTTAAGCCTTTACTTGTTAGTATATCATGTGATGTTCTACCAAACTTTTCGCCTTCAGTGCCTCTCATATTTTTTACAATCCATTGATATATTTCTCTTACAGTAGATAAATCTTTATTGTCATTAAAATTATCTGCTATATTTTGAATTTCTTTTGTGATTTTCGTTTGTCCATTAGAGTTTAAAAATGCATTCGGATCTGAATAATCGGTATTATGAAAATATCCTTTAAAAACATCCTTATTATCAACTTTATATTTATCAGTATTAAAATCACTGGTTTTTTCTTTAGATTCTGTGACTATTTCTTTTCTGTTTATTGGAATATCATTGATACCTGCTGTATTTGTTGCTCCATCCCAATCTACTTCTTTTCCTAACATTTCTGCTACTTTTCTCAAAGGAACGTATGTTGTATTGTTATACAAAATATTATCAGCTTCAACTTTTTTTCCATTAACCTCAATATTGATAGAGTTAATCATAACATCGATCTTTTGTTTTATATTCGAGGCAAATCCTGTCGAATTAAGTAATAGTATAGTAACTATAACACCTGCAATAAAGCCTCTGAAATGCTTTTTCATTATATACCCCTCCTAAGTTAAACATTTATGATTACTCCAATAATTCGACATTTAAAGAGGTTTCCCTTCAAATTTAGGTTTTTTACCTATTTCTTATTGAAGCTTTTTCTTTTATGCATTGGAGATGGTTGTTTTTGCTTTCATTTTGTATTAAAATAACCGTAGAAAAAATGCTGACCCACGGTTTATTTTATGTTTTCTATTTAATTATATCAACAAATATATAAGGTATAAAATCCCAGATGAAATACTCATGAATATACAAAATCCATAGCTTCCCCTTAGTAATTCTACATCATGCTTCGTTGAACTTGACATCCATGTAGAGGCTTTTTGGTAATTATATCCAGCATTATAAGTTGTTTTCATGCCTCCTAATATAGATAATGCTCCTATTATAAGTACTGCAAGGGTAGAAAATTTAAGTGCTGCCTTGTAATCAGTATTTAAGAATAAGCTTAGTAGGGAATTTAATGCAAGTACTATAAGAACAGTGATGACTATCCTTTGTATATATCCTATTATTCCGTCTTTTAGGAATTTTTTATATCTCAATCTTCTCATGAAAAGAATCCCCTTTCCCTAAAAATACCCTATTGATAGTACACTACATACTATATTAACTTATATCTCTGTAAATATCCTCATCTTCATACTATACATTTTCCTTATAGATATGAATATATATTCTATATAAGATACATTTTTCAGTCTCACATGTCGTTTTAACTGATTCTTATCCTAAATATTCGTACAAAAAAACCAAGGATACGATTCCTTGGGTTTTATTTTACTTTCCTAATAATTATCTCTTCATGTCTTGTTACTTCATTTTCTATTGGCTCTAACTGACTGTTAAATTGAGTATGACCATCAAATAAGGCTTGTAGCTTTTTGCCATGATCATCTTCGATGTGAATAACTGTTTTTTTAATGTATGCTAATTCACCTTCTACTCCGTCTAGCCTACCTTCTACTCCATCTAGCCTACCTTCTACCTTGTCAAGTCTTCCTTTAACATCCTTAAATCCTTCTTGCATTTCACCGTACATTTTCGTCATAAGCTCAAATAATTGTTCATTTCCGCTCACGTTTTTCACTCCTATTTATATACTTGCAATCTACGAGTTTGCGTACCATTTTAGTCGTTCTATTACCTATTAATATAATTATATAACAAATTTTGGATATAGCAAATATATTATTTAGAAAAACGAAGTATGGAAGCAAAAAGAATCATCCTTATTGCTTCTCAAATATTGCTACAATACAATTGCTAATTGTGAGCAAATATGGTAATATATAGAAAGGGTGATTGCTAATATTTTATCAAGGGGGGTTTTTGTATGACAAAAAAAGTTTGCTGTATGATGTCCCTGTTCATGGTGATTGCCATGATGCTGACAGGGTGCGGAGCGGTTTTAACGGATGCGTCGAATCTCACGCAGTACGAGTTGGGCGACGACTTGATTCCTAGTATTACCTCGGTTGTTGGAGAGCGAAAGGTTACAGGGGTAGAAAGCTCTATAGAAAACGGGGTTGTTACTAAGCAATACACGTATTCCAGCACTTCTGTATATGACGATCTGTGGACATACGTGCAGGAACTCATGAACGACGGATGGCTTGTAACTCAGGATATCGACCTAAACGTCATCCCAGGCTCAGGGCAGCTCGGAAAAGGTTCGATTGAGGAAGGTCAAATACTTCTGGTTTCCTTTTCTTATGAGGAATCCAGCTACACTATAAAGCTCGTCAAGGGCAAGGGCACGATTGAATAAGCATTATGTAAGCATTAAAAAAGCAGACCCGAGGAAAACTAATCTTCCTCGGGTTTCATCTCTTCTAAGTCACTATCTTCTTCATGCAGTTCCAACAAACCTTCTATTGTTTTCCATACCTTATCAACATTTAATTTCTTAGATGCTGAAAAAGGTATGATTAAATCTGTGCTTGTTACCTCTAGCTTTTTCTTTATAATACTTGTGTGCTTCTGCCATTGACCCTTTGATATTTTATCTGCCTTTGTGGCTATGATATAGCCTTTGTAGCCAAAAGACTTTATCCAGTCATACATCATCTTATCGTGTTCTCCAGGCTCATGTCTAATGTCTAATAGGAGTATAATTTCTTTTAGACTTTCCCTGCCTGTAAGATATTTCTCTATCATATTTGCCCATTTTTGCCTATCAGTCATAGACACCTTTGCGTATCCATATCCAGGTAGGTCAACTATTCTAAAATCTCCATTTATATTGTAGAAATTTATAGTTTGTGTTTTTCCTGGGCTCCCACTTGTTCTGGCAAAATTATTTCTATTTATTAGTGTGTTTATTAATGAAGATTTTCCTACGTTTGATCTTCCTGCTAATGCAATTTCAGTTAAGCCTTCTTCTGGATACTGAGAAGGTCTCCCCGTTACAGCCTCTAATTCTATTTTTCTAATTTTCATTTTTCTCATCCTCTTTAACTAAGGCATGGCTTAGAACGTCATCCATAGTCTTTACAAAAACGAAGACCATTTTTCTCCTCACCTTATCTGGAATTTCCTCTACATCCTTTTTGTTATCTATTGGAAGAAGTACTTTGGTAATGCCTGCTCTATTAGCTGCTAATACCTTTTCCTTCACACCACCAATTGGAAGAACTCTTCCCCTTAATGTAATCTCTCCAGTCATGGCAACATTTTTGTTTATTGGTACATTTGAAAGTGCTGAGATAACTGCTGTAGCTATGGTAATACCTGCAGAAGGCCCATCCTTTGGAATAGCTCCCTCTGGTACGTGTATATGGATATCCTTATCCTTATAGAAATTATCATCTATTTTAAACTCAGCAGCCTTTGACCTTATATAGCTGATTCCAGCCATGGCTGACTCCTTCATCACATCACCCAGCTTTCCTGTAAGCTGTAGTTTGCCAGTTCCAGTCATTGGTGTAACCTCTATAGATAAAGTCTCTCCACCTACTGTAGTCCATGCTAAGCCAGTTGCTATACCAATTTGGTTTTCTTCGCTAGCCATTTCATGTCTAAATCTTGGAATTCCTAAATATTTATCAAGGTTTCCACTGTTAATTCTTACAGTTTTCACTTTATCTTCTACAATCTTCTTAACAACTTTTCTACATAGATTTGCAATATTTCTTTCTAGATTTCTTACTCCTGATTCTCTAGTATAGCTATTTACTATATCTCTTAGGGTATTCTCAGATATACGGATGTTTTCATCCTTTAATCCATGTTCCTTCATCTGTTTAGGTAATAAATATCTAATAGCTATCTGAAGCTTTTCTTCCTCTGTATAGCCTGAGATCCTAATGACTTCCATTCTGTCAAGAAGGGGACCTGGTATGGAAGCTGTAGTATTTGCTGTTGTAATGAACATTACCTTTGAAAGGTCAAAGGGTGCTTCTAGAAAATGATCTGTAAATGTGTTGTTTTGTTCTGGGTCTAATACCTCCAATAGTGCTGAAGCTGGATCACCTCTAAAATCACTGCTAAGCTTATCTATTTCATCAAATAGGAACACAGGATTTTTTGAATTAACCTTTTTTATTGATGATATTATCCTTCCTGGAATAGCACCTACATATGTTCTTCTATGTCCTCTTATTTCTGCTTCGTCCCTAACTCCTCCTAGAGACATTCTGACAAATTTTCTATTTAGGGATCTTGCTATTGATTTAGCAATTGATGTTTTACCCACTCCTGGAGGTCCTACTAAACATAATATAGGTCCTTTAATTCCCTTGGCCAACCTTCTAACCGCTAAGTATTCAATTATTCTTTCTTTAACATCCTCAAGCCCATAATGGTCTTCATCTAATATTTCCCTTGATTTTTTAATATCTATTCTATCCTTTGTTTCTTTGCCCCAAGGCAAATCTACAATCCAGTCAAGATAAGTTCTAATAACACCAGATTCTGCAGATGAGGGAGACAATTTAAAGAGTCTATCAGCTTCCTTAAGAGCCTTTTCCTTCACTTCCTCAGGCATTTTAAGATTTTCTATCTTTTCCTTATAACCATCCACTTCTTCTATGAGTTCATCATCATCGCCAAGTTCATATTGTATAGCCTTTAATTGTTCCCTTAGATAATATTCTTTTTGAACTTTATTAATTTGCTTCTTTACCCTTTGGCTTATTTTTTCTTCTAGCTTTAATATTTCTATTTCTTCCTTTAATATAATCTGCAATGTCTCTAAACGCTTATATGGATGGAAGGCTTCTAATATTTTTTGCTTATTTTCAAGTGATAAAAGTATATAGGACGCAATCACATCAGCAAGTCTGCCTGGTTCCTCTATCTTTGACACATTTACAAGGGCTTCAGCAGATATTTTATTGCCACTACTTATGTAGTCCTCAAAAGTATCAACTACCATTCTCATAAGGGTTTCAATTTTCTTATCCTTGACTATTTCTTCATTGTAAATTAGTTCTTCTATCTCTACTTCAAAATATGGTTCTTCCATAATAATTTCAGTTACTCTTGCCCGATTGATGGCTTCTACTAGCACTCTAATATTATCTCCTGGAAGCTTTAATAGCTGCTTGATCTTACATACAGTTCCAACATGATAAAAGTCTTTTGGACTTGGTACGTCTACTTCTGCTTCTTTTTGAGCTGATAGAAATATTAATGAGTCATTAACCATGGCTTCTTCTAATGCATTTATAGACTTATCCCTACCTACATCAAAATGCACAACCATATAAGGAAATATTGATAGTCCTCTTAAGGGTATCAATGGTATCTTTCTTTTTTCTACTTTATAATTTTGCTTTTGCATATTCTCAACTCCTTGACACTTTGTTTATCTATAGGTTGATTTAAAAAATCCCTAAATATATTTTGTTAATTAGTCTATCATAAATGTTACCCTAAAAAACAGTAGCTAGTCAACACCTTGTTAATATTATTCTAACCTTTATTCTAACATATATATTAGAATAAAGTAAAAAATAAAATCTAATATGTAAATTAGACATAACAAATGGCTAAATTATAATGAATAAGTATCTATATAGTAACTTTAAGAATACTTTGAAAAAACTATTCATTAAGGAATAATAATATGTTTTTGAAAGAAGATATATTAATTGGGTATGTATATTATGCACATATAAGCCAATTAAAAAATTAGCAGAAAAAACCTAGTTTATTCATTGATTTTATCACAATATATGCTTGCATATTGGAATGATTTTATATATAATTATCTAGATTTTGATAAATATATTAAAGAAAGGTTGTTGATGGTAGGGTTGAACGAGAATAAAATAACACTTTACGGTTTTAATAATCTTACAAAAACACTTAGTTTTAATATCTATGATGTTTGTTATGCAAAAACGGAAAAGGATAAGCAAGATTATATTGCTTATATTGATGAGCAGTATAATTCAGAACGTCTTACTAAAATTCTATGTGATGTAACTGATATTATAGGGGCACATGTGCTTAATATTTCCAAACAGGATTATGAACCTCAGGGAGCCAGTGTTACTATTCTCATTACTGAGGAAGCTATACCTGTTCACGTAATCGACCCAAGCTGTAATATAGGAAATTTGAATTGTGTTGCATCAAGAGACAGTGTTGTAGGCCACTTAGATAAAAGTCACTTAACTGTGCATACTTACCCAGAATTTCACCCTGATAATGAAATCTCAACTTTCAGAGTTGATATAGACGTCTCTACCTGTGGCACAATATCTCCACTAAATGCTCTGAATTACCTTATCTCAAGCTTTGATTCTGATGTAATAACCATTGACTATAGAGTTAGAGGCTTTACTAGAGACGTGGAAGGAAATAAATATTATATGGATCATGATATTAATTCTATACAAAATTATATAGATAAAAAAACTTTAAACAAATATGATGCAATTGATGTTAATGTTTATCAATCAAATATATTCCACACTAAGATGATGCTAAGCGAAATCAACCTAAGTGATTATCTATTTAACAAGGATATACGCGAACTTTCCCCTAATGAGCGTCGTGAAATTAGAGATAAAATTTCTCGTGAAATGATAGAAATATATTATGGAATGAATATATACAGATAACTTTTTGGAGTGATAATAATGGACAAATTAAAACATGAAGTCGCACCTATACACGATGCCTTAATTGACTACAAAAACAACAGAATGGTCTCCTTTGATGTTCCAGGTCACAAGCAAGGTAAGGGCAATATCATGCTTAGAAACTTTCTAGGAGAAAAATGTCTTTCTGTAGACGTAAATTCAATGAGGCCATTGGATAATCTAAATCACCCCACATCTGTTATTAAAGATGCAGAGGATTTAGCTGCAGATGCTTTCAAAAGTGATAAAGCATTTTTTATGGTAAATGGTACATCTTCAGCAGTGCAGACAATGATTATGTGTGCATGCAAGGAAAGCGAAAAGATTATAATGCCTAGAAATGTTCACAGAAGTGCCATCAGTGCCATCATATTAAATGGAGCTATTCCTGTATATGTAAGTCCTGGCATAAACAAAGAATTAGGTATACCCTTAGGTATGTCTATAAAAGACCTAGAAAAGGCAATAATGGAAAATCCTGATGCCAAAGCAGTTTTTGTTAATAATCCAACATATTACGGTATATGCTCAGACTTAAAAGGGATTATTGAGCTTGCGCATAAGCATAATATGTTAGTTCTGGCAGACGAAGCTCACGGGACACATTTCTACTTTGGTGAGAACCTTCCACCTGCAGCTATGCATTTAGGCGCAGATATGTCGGCAGTAAGTGTTCATAAAACTGGTGGCTCCCTAACACAAAGCTCTTTGTTGTTAGCAAGTACTAAAAGACTCAATCCAGGCTATATAAGAACTATCATAAATTTAACTCAAACTACAAGCGGTTCTTATCTCTTGCTATCCTCTTTAGATATTGCAAGAAAAAATCTAGCATTAAACGGAAGGGACATTTTTGCAAGGGTATTAGAGTTGTCAGATTATGCTAGGAAAGAGATAAATTCTATTGATGGATATTATGCCTTTTCAGAGGAAATCATAAATGGCGATAGTACCTATGCCTTTGATAGAACTAAACTTAGTGTTAATACCTTAAACATTGGTCTTGCAGGTATTGAGGTATATGATATATTACGTGACGATTATTCTATTCAGTTAGAGTTTGGAGATTTAGCTAATTTTCTTGCCATTATTTCTGTAGGCGACAGCTATTTTGCCATTGAAAGATTAGTATCAGCACTTGCAGAAATTAAACGTACCCATAAAAAAAACAAGGCTGATATGATAGATCACGAATATATTTCACCAATAGTAAAGACTTCTCCTAAAACAGCATTTTTTGCAAATAAGAAAAAAACTAAAATAATTGATAGTATTGGTAAAATAAGTGGTGAATCTATCATGTGCTATCCACCTGGTATTCCTATTTTAGCTCCAGGAGAGATGATAACAAAGGATTCTGTGGATTATATATTATACTCAAAGGAAAAGGGCTGTCTTGTAACAGGGATGGAAGATATGGAACTAGGTCATATAAATGTTTTAGATATATAGGGAGGTGCATTTAGTGGAATTATGGTATACAGAAGATCATACAGATAGTGTCAAATTTTCAATAAAGGTTAAAAAACAATTGTATAGCCGTGAAAGTCCCTTTCAACAGATAGATGTATTTGATTCGGAGGAATTTGGTAGATTTCTTACACTTGATGGATTGATGATGGCAACTGAAAAGGATGAATTTATTTATCATGATATGATTGTTCATGTTCCTATGGCAGTTAAGCCTGATATTAAAAAGGTTCTTGTTATAGGGGCAGGCGATGGTGGCACTGTTAGGGAGTTAACACGTTATGATTCTATTGAAAAAATTGATATGGTTGAAATAGATAAAATGGTGGTTGAGGTTTGCAAGGAGTATATGCCTCAAACTGCTGAGAAACTTGATGACCCTAGAGTCACTTTATATTTTGAGGATGGACTTAGATTTGTTCGTTCAAAGGAAAATGAATATGACCTAGTAATTGTAGACTCTACAGACCCTATTGGTCCTGGAGAAGGACTGTTCACTAAGGAGTTTTATGGGAATTGTTATAAAGCACTAAATGATGAAGGTATTCTAGTAAATCAACACGAAAGCCCATATTATAAGGAATATGCTAATGCAATGAAAAGAGCACATAAGAGAATAAGAGAGCTTTTCCCTATTTGCAAGGTTTATCAAGCACACATACCAACATATCCTTCTGGTCATTGGCTATTTGGCTTTGCTTCAAAGAAGTTAGATCCAATTGATGGTCTTGATACTAAGAGATGGAATGCATTGGGGATTAAAACTAAGTATTATAATACAGACCTACATAAGGGCTCTTTTGCATTGCCAAATTATGTAAAGGAAATGATAGATTATGAAAACAAATAAAAATGTTCAAAATCTAATTGGCTGTGATAAGGATTATGATGAAGCAAATATAGTGGTTTTTGGTGCTCCCTATGATGGAACTACTTCATATAGACCTGGAACTAGATTTGCTGCTAAGGTTATGAGATCAGAAAGTGTTTTAGGTTTTGAAACCTACAGCCCATATCAAGATAAGGATCTAACTGAAATATCAGTATGCGATTATGGAGATTTAGTACTTCCTTATGGAGGTCCTGAATTAGTATTAGATATAATCTCTGATTTTACTAAAGATGTTTTATCAGATGACAAGATACCTCTTATGATAGGTGGAGAACACTTAGTTACATTAGGAACAGTAAGAGCATTAGTTGAGAAATATCCTGACCTACATGTTATCCATTTTGATGCTCATACAGATTTGCGTCATGAATTTTTTGGTAGAGAATTATCTCATGCAACTGTAATGAGGAGAGTTTGGGATCTTGTAGGGGACGACAAAATATTTCAGATGGGTATACGTTCTGGTGATAGATCTGAATTTGAATGGGCTAAGGAGCATTTACATCAATGTAGATATAATTGCGACACAATAGATTATATTATAGAACAAACTAAAGGAAAACCAGTCTATGTGACTATTGACCTAGATATCTTAGATCCTTCTGTATTTCCAGGTACAGGAACCCCTGAACCAGGTGGAGTAGATTTCTCTACACTTTTAAACTGTATATTAAAAATGTCTGAGTTAAATATAGTAGGTGCAGATATCAATGAACTCTCTCCACACTATGACCCTAGCGGTTCATCAACTGCTGTGGCTATTAAGACATTAAGAGAACTATTATTGACAATCCATAAATAAGAAGCATAAAATAAAACCCGCAAATGCGGGTTTTATTTTATGCTTAAGCTGTTTCTTCTTTATTTGTTTTTTTAGCTTTCTTCTTTTTCCTTTTATCGGAAAGAAGTAAAGTTGGTTCTTGTTTGTTGGATATTGTTTCTTTTGTAATTACACACTTTTCAATGTCTTCTCTGGAAGGTATGTCAAACATTATGTCTAGCATTACCTCTTCTAGAATTCCTCTAAGTCCTCTTGCTCCAGACTTTCTTTCAATAGCCTTTTCAGCCACTAACTCTAAAGCCTCCACATCTATTTCCAGCTCTACACCATCCATATTAAATAGCTCTTTATATTGCTTAACAAGAGCATTTTTAGGTTTGGTTAATATCTCAATGAGTGCTTCTTTATCTAATAGATTTAGAGTAACCATTACTGGAAGTCTACCAACAAATTCTGGTATTAGGCCATACTTAAGTAAATCTTCTGGCTGTAGATGCTTTAATACCTCTCCTACATCCTTGATCTCTTTACTCTGTATATCAGCACCAAAGCCCATGGCTTTCTTACCGGTTCTTTTCTGAATGATATTTTCTAGCCCATCAAAAGCTCCACCAACAATAAATAGAATATTTGTAGTGTCTATTTGAATAAACTCTTGGTGGGGATGCTTTCTGCCACCTTGTGGTGGAACACTAGCTACTGTTCCTTCTAGTATCTTAAGTAAAGCCTGTTGTACTCCTTCACCACTTACATCCCTAGTAATAGATGGATTCTCTGATTTTCTAGCTACTTTATCTATCTCGTCAATATATACTATACCTTTTTCTGCTCTTTCTATATCATAGTCAGCAGCTTGGATAAGCTTTAGCAATATGTTCTCAACATCTTCACCTACATATCCAGCTTCAGTTAGAGAAGTAGCATCTGCAATGGCAAAAGGAACATTTAAAATTCTAGCCAAAGTTTGAGCTAACAAAGTTTTTCCTGAACCAGTAGGTCCAATCATTACTATATTGCTTTTTTGTAGTTCTATATCATCAGAAGCTGTTTTTCTATTTATTCTTTTGTAATGATTATATACCGCAACAGCTAATGCTCTTTTTGCTCTATCTTGTTTAATTACATACTCGTCTAAAACCTTTTTTATATCCTCAGGTTTTGGAAGCTCTTTCATCTCAAGTTCGAAAGTATCCTCAAATTCCTCGTCAATTATTTCCTGACATAATTCAATACACTCATCGCATATATAGACATTAGGTCCTGCAACAAGTCTTCTTACTTGCTCTTGAGATTTACCACAAAATGAACACTTAAGCTGCTTTTCTTCATATTTTGGCATGGTTCACCTCTCCCACTACTTTATTTCTTAACTATTACTTCATCTATTATACCATATTCTTTAGCTTGTTCAGCAGACATAAAATTATCTCTGTCTGTATCTTTTGCAATTCTTTCTAGAGATTGCCCTGTCCTATCACTTAATATCTTATTTATTTGGTCTCTAGATTTTAATATTCTTTCTGCATGAATTTTGATGTCTTCAGCTTGCCCTCTAGTACCTCCTAAAGGCTGATGGATCATAATTTCTGCATTTGGTAGTGCAAATCTCTTACCCTTTGCTCCTGCTGCAAGTAAAAAGGCTCCCATGCTTGCTGCCATACCAATACATATTGTAGAAACATCTGGTTTTATATATTGCATTGTATCATAAATTGCAAAGCCTGAGGTAATAGAACCTCCAGGGCTATTTATATATACCTGAATATCTTTATCTGGGTCTTCTGCTTCAAGAAATAAAAGCTGTGCTACTACAAGGCTTGCAGTAACATCATTAATTTCATCACTAATGAAAATAATTCTCTCTTTTAGAAGTCTTGAATAAATATCATATGACCTTTCCCCTCTATTTGTTTGTTCAACAACCATTGGTACTAAAGCCATGTTATCTCCTCCTTAAAACAATTATTATGACAATTTAGCTTCATTTAATAAAAACTCAATTGTCTTTCTCTTAATTATACCCTTTTTAATGTACTCTAAATCCTTATCCTTTAAGCTAGCCTTAAATTTTTCTGCATCTTGATTATAACTCTTAGCAAAACCTTCAAGTTCAGCGTTTAGTTCTTCTTCAGTAGCTTCAATTGCTTCCTTTTCTGATATAAGCTCTAATACTAAATCCGCTTTAACAAATTTTTCGGCATTAGGTCTAAATTGTTCTCTTAAATCTTCCATTTGTGTACCTGTTAATTCTAGATATTTTTCAAATTCTAATCCTTGGTATCTAAGTTTATATGCAAACTCATTTACATCGTCATCTATTTGTCTTTCTACCATAACTTCTGGAATATCTACTTCACATAGTTCTATTACTTTATCTACTACTTTATTTTCGTTTTCAGTCTTTTCTTTTTCTTCAGCTTGTTTTCTAAGTTTATTCATTATATCAGTTTTTAATTCGTCTAATGTGTCAAATTCGCTTATATCTTTAGCAAATTCATCATCAAGAGATGGGATCTCTTTTTCTTTTATTTCATGTATTACAGCCTTGAAAATAGCGTCTTTGCCTTCTAAATCTTCTGAATGATATTCTTCAGGGAATGTAACCTTTACTTCAATTTCCTCATCTTTATTCTTTCCCACAAGTTGCTCTTCAAAACCAGGGATAAATCTGCCAGAGCCAATTTCAAGAGTTTGGTTTTGTGCTGTACCACCTTCAAATTGTTCATCTCCTACAAATCCTGAGTAGTCAATAGTTAGGATGTCGCCTTGTTTTACTGGTCTATCACCTGCATCTATAATTCTTGCATTTCTTTCTTGTGTTTTCTTAAGCTCTGCTTCTACATCTTCTTCTGTAACCTTATAGTCAGCCTTTTCTATTTCTACACCCTTGTATTCACCAAGCTTAACTTCTGGCATTACTGTAACATCAGCTGTAAATACTACTGTTTTTCCTTTTTCAATGTCATCAACGTCTACAGATGGTCTATCTACTGGGTCAAGCTTGTGTTCCTCTATAGCATTATCATATGCTTCTGGAAACACAATGTTTATTGCATCTTCATAAAAAATTCCTTCTCCGTAGTTCATTTCAATTAATTTTCTAGGAGCTTTTCCCTTTCTAAATCCTGAGATATTGAATTTTTGCCTATTTTTTTGATAAGCTTCTTGTACACCCTTCTCAAATACTTCTGCTTCTACTTCAATTTTTAAGGTAACAACATTACCTTCCTTTTTTACTAATGTTGAAATCATTAATTTTCCTCCTTAAACCATTATATTAGTCTCTCTGTTTCACACATAATTAAATCACTGGCAGTCTAATGAGATATTTCCAAATGTCTGTCCTATGTATAGTGTGAATAAATAATTATAAAAAATTTCTATATACTGTAAACAATCTAAATGTCGTTTCAATTATAAGGCTAAAACTAGCATAACATTACCATCCTTATGATTAACCATTACATTATATCATAAATTCTTCCCGTGTCCAATTATGTCATGCATTTTTTAAAAAAATATATAAAAAAACCAATGGAATATACCATTGGCTGTTGTGGTGCGGGAGAGAGGACTTGAACCCCCACGTCAATGACACTAGATCCTAAGTCTAGCGCGTCTGCCAGTTCCGCCACTCCCGCATGTTTTGTCTTTTCTTGCCGACTTAATTATTATATCATGGATATATAATTAAAGTCAACAATTTTTTAAAAATTTTATTATGCATTAAATGCAACAGGACGGTTCTTTTACACCCCAGATGGTAAATAAAAAATTCCTAAGAATACAATAAGAATGTATCCTCTTGCAAGGTCAATAAAAAACCAATGGAATATCCATTGGTTTTTGTGTGAAAACCGTGGAAAAAAAATTTCTCGAACCCCCGTCAAAAATGGCGATCCGTTAAAAAATCAAGCAACAGTTTTACCTCTGAGGATAAAACTGTAGACCCCAATAAAGACTTTTAATATTATATCAGGAAGATCTAATATAAGCAACTCACGGCCTTATCCAAAATTATCAGCATTGATTCAATTATTATGCCGAAGGAGAATCTATTGACTTTTTTCAAATTAGATATGCTTGTGGACCTATGTCAATACTTTGGACACAAAAAGTTGAACATTTTCTCTCTGCATGATATTAATACGTAGAGAAAGATTACTAAGCTGCAAGAATCTCATCTTC
>JBBAFY010000018.1:0-33403 GCA_041655135.1 Tissierellales bacterium | reverse complement strand
TGCAATGGCTCCTAAATCAATTGCTGGCATTGAAGCCAAGGCTCCACCGAAACTTCCTATTGGTGTTCTAGCTGCACCAACTATTACTACTTCTCTCATTGATAAAACCTCCTTTTTTTAAGGATTATTTATATTAATTTTTACAAAGAAAACCCGAGAAAATACGGGTTTTCTTTGTGTATATGAATTCAATTATGACTTGTATTCAATTTTAATTATTTTACTTCTGGTAATTTAAATAATTTTAAATTATCAAATACTGGTCTATTTTTGCCACTTTCTATGCTTTTTACTATTTCTACAACTTGGCTATTTACAGGTGTCGGTATTCCATGCTTTTTGCCAAAGTCACATACAATTCCATTAATTGCATCTATTTCTGTTCTTAATCCTTTTTCTAAATCTTGAAGCATACTAGCTTTTAATTTTCTATGTGGTCCCCACATTCCGTTATAAATCGAATCTTTACTATCCATTTCTTCTTTTGTTGTAAAACTAAGCATACTTCCTATATCATATCCTTGCATTGGCTCCATTTTTATGTCGGCTGCTATTGCAACTTGTATACATTCATTAGCAATATGTTTTACACAATCAAGTGCTTCTTTACTATCTAAAACATCACCAAATGTACAACCAAGTGCTGCAGACATACCACTAAAAGTAGAATTTACAAGAACCTTAGTCCATCTAATTCCCATAAGGTTTTCTTCTATTAAAGTAGGACACATTAACTCAAGAATTTCCTTGATTTTTCCCAGTCTTTCTGTTACTCCGCCTTTGTATTCCCCTAGGTCAAATGTCATTTTTTCTGGATTTGATGTAAGCTCAGATAAGCCAGGGCCTAACCAAGTAGCTCCCCACCCAACTGGACAACCTATTACTCTTTCAGCACCTACTATTTCAGCTATTGCTGGTTCTGGAACACCATTCTGTAAAGTAACTACTGCACTATTTGGCCCTAAATGTGGTAAAAGTTGATTAAGTGCCACATCATTATAAGTTTGCTTAACTACATAAAATACTACATCATATATTCCTTCCATTTTATCTGGAGTTAATGCATTTGCTGGTACATTAAAATCCACTGTTCCAGTTACTGTAGCACCCTTTTCGTTCAATACTTTTACATTTTCCTCGTTAACATCAATATAATCTATATCTAATCCGCCTTTTTTAACATATGCTCCTAATATTATCCCTAATGAACCTGCTCCCATAATGGCTAGTCTCATAATAATCTCCTTTCAACTATATAGTTTAACTACAATGTTTGGTTGTTAATTTATTAACTTTTTTCTTTGTTTTTTATATGTTTTTTAAGTTTAAAATTTGTCTTGCTTCGTCTGGTGTTGCAACTTCAAAATCAAACTCACCCATCAATCTTGCCATTTTTTCTACAAGCTGTGCATTATTTTCTGCCATTTTTCCTTTACCTAAATACAGATTATCTTCCATTCCTACTCTTACATGTCCCCCTAAAAATAAGTTTTGAACACATATTGGATATTCTGCTCTACCTGCACCAAATGCTGACCAATAATATCCGTCTACGCCAAACAATCTATCTGCTGTTTCTTTCATATATTGTAAATCATATGGAGTTGCAGCTAATGCACCATTTATTCCTAATACAAATTGAAGATAAGGTTTACCTTTTATAAGCCCAACACTTTGCATAAACTTTACATTATAGAGATGCCCAACATCATAGCACTCAAGTTCTGGTTTAGTTCCGTTTTCATTCATAATATTTAACATTGATTCCATATCTGCAAAGGTGTTTTGAAATATAAATCCTTTGGTCATTTCTAACATTGGCTTTTCCCAATCATACTTAAACTCTTTTATTCTTGCTGCAGCAGGGAAAAGACCCCAGTTGATTGAGCCAGAGTTCATAGAAGCTAGTTCAGGTTTAAATCTTGGTACTACTGAAGCTCTTTGTTCTACTGTCATACCTGCACCACCACCTGTTGTGATGCATATTATAACGTCTTTATTTCTTTGTCTTATTTTATCTATTATTTGTTGATAAAGCTCTAAATCAGATGAAGGCATTCCATTCTCTGGATTTCTTGCATGGATATGCACTGCAGCGGCGCCTGCATTTGCTGCATCTATTGCATTTTGTGCTATTTGATCTGGTGTTATAGGTAAATATGGTGACATAGATGGTGTGTGTATTGAACCTGTAATCGCACAATTAATTATTCTTTTACTCATTATACAACCTCCTTGATTTAATGGAGGGTGTAAACACCCTCCTTATATTTTTTTATATTAAATCACTATGGATTTAATTTCTAAAAAATGGCTATTGCAATAAATGTACAAATCAATGCTACAGCTATTGGTATAATAACTGTTGTCCAGAATATTGGACCATAACTTTCTTTATGACTTTGACCTGCAACACCTAGAAGAATGAATATACCCCCAGCATGTGGAAGTGTATCTAGCCCACCTGCTGCCATAGCTGTCAACCTATGAAGTACTGCTGGATCTGCACCTAAACTAACATATTGTTGTCCCAAAGCATTTAGGAATATAGTAAGTCCACCACTAGATGATCCTGTTATACCAGCTACAATTTCTGTAGCTATAACAGCTGAAAGATATGGATGCATCTTTAATCCAAGTGCAAAGTTAACAAAGCTTTGGAATGCAGGTGCATTTTGAACTACAAATCCAAATCCTATAATAACAGCAACGCTTATTATAGCTAGTCCGTCTTTTAAACCTAAGTTTATAGTGTTGATCTTGTTTTTCATTCTGCTCCAATTTAATACGAATATAACAACTGTTGCAAATAACATTGCATAAACTACTAGCTCCAATGGTGCAAATGGCTTTTTAATAAAAATTATTGCTAAAAGAATTAAAACCATTGGTAAAAACGAAACAAATGTACCTGGTAATTTAGACTTATCAACATTTTCAAACTTACTCATATCGTCATTTGGACCTGCCACGAAGCCTATTCCCAGATTTTTCATTTTCTTTTCTTCTCTAATTAAATACCAATATCCAGCAACAAACATAAGAATTGAAGCAAATATTCCTAATAGTGGTGCTGCTGTTAATGTAGTTCCAAGAATTTGTGACGGGATAACGTTTGTCAGCTGTGGAGAAGCAGGTAATGCTGACATTGTAAAAGTAGCTGCTCCAAAAGCTAAAATACCAGGTAATAATCTTTTTGGTATATCTGCTTCTTTAAGTAAAACTAACGCTATAGGATATATTGCAAATACTACAACAAAAAGACTTACTCCACCATAAGTTAACACTGCTGTTGTCAAAACAAGTACGAGAATTGCCCTTTTAGCGCCAAACCAATCTAAAAATTTATAAGCTATAGTTTGTGCTGATCCAGAATCGTTCATTGCTTTTGCAAAAAGTGAAGAAGATATAAACACTAAGAAGTAAGTACCTGCAAAATAGGAAAATCCTCCTATATAAAACGTTGAAAACCCTTCCCATATGTTCATTCCATTTGTAAGAATAACTACCAAAGAGCATATTAATGACGCTGGAATTGCTCCAACACCTTTATATGCAAGCCAAACAAGTAAAATAATAGCAACTAATAATCCTAAAATACCTAACATAAATACCCTCCTATTAAGAAATTTTTTAAATAATATTTATTATTTCAGTAAACCTGTTACCTCCTTTCTTTAATTCTCTTAATACATAGACGAGTTATTTTAATGCGTGATATGTAATTAATAATTGCAATTGTTATGCCACTTTTTTAAATTCTAAGGAAAGACCTATTTCATGTGCTTTCTATTGACATATAAGCTTTATTAAAAACTAGATATGTTATTTTTGAACTATTTTAAAATCGTTTTTTTTACCTATTTAATTTTCTAAAACCTAATTTGAAATTTAGATCCTGTAAATATCAATACTTAGAGAAGATTGAGTATTTTTTGGTTATGCTTGAACCTTTTGTGGTTCAATTTTTTAAATTTTCAGAATTTTGGGTTAGCTTTTAAAAAAAAGTTCCAAAAAATATAGAAAAACCTCTTTTACCTACATTAGTAAAAAAGGTTTTCATAAATATAATTATTTTCTTTTTATGTTATGTTTTATATATGAGTGCGTAAAAAAACTCAAATTAAAGCTTTTAATTGTATTTAAATCCATTATTTAATATTATACTGATTCATTTTCCGAACAACAGAAGTTTGACTAATATCTAATGCCTCTGCAACTTTTCTAGTAGTTTTTAGTTCCTCCACAGCTTTCAAAAATAATGTTTTTTCTGCTTCGTCCACTAAGTTCTTTAATGGTACTAATTTATTTACAACAATATTGTAATCTGTGTTCCTATCATTTTTATTTATAAGACTCGGCGGTAAATCATCTAGTGTAATTACATCATTTAGACACATAACTACTAATCTTTCTATAATGTTTCTAAGTTCTCTTACATTTCCTGGCCATTCATAGCTTTCTAATACATCTAATACTGAAGAACTCAGTTTTTTATTTATTTTATTATCTCTATTAAAACTATCAAGAAAAAAAGTACATAATGGTAAAATATCTTCTTTTCTTTTTCTTAAAGGTGGAATTTCAATAGGTATTACATTTAATCTAAAATATAAATCTTTACGAAAATCACCTTTAGAAACCATTGCTTTTAAGTCTTCATTTGTTGCTGCAATCATTCTTACATCTATTTTTTTTACTTTAGTGCTCCCCACGCGGGTTAGTTCTTGTGTTTCAATAAATTTGAGTATTTTACCTTGTAAAACCAAAGGCAATGAATTAATTTCATCTAAAAGCAAGGTTCCGTTATCTGCTAATTCAAATAAACCTATTTTCCCTTTCTTATCAGCATCAGTAAAGGCACCTTTATCATATCCAAATAATTCGGATTCAAGTAAATTTGCTGGAATTGCAGCACAATTTATACTGATAAAAGGTTCCTTTTTTCTTGGACTAACAGAATGAATAAACTTAGCAATTACTTCTTTACCTGAACCTGATTCCCCGTATAAAACAATAGTACTGCTAGACTGGGAGGCTCTTTTAGAAAAATCAAGTACATTTTTCATAGCATTACTTTTTGCAATTATATTGTTTTTTACATATTCATTTTTCAACTGTTCTAAGTTATATTCTTCAATAAGCCTTTTAGCTGCTTCTCTCTCCATTTTTATTCTATTTAGTTCCGTAATATCCCTAAGGTTAGCAACTATATATTTAATATTATTTTTATCATCCAAAATAGGTATAGACGTAACCATGACCTCTTTAACTACAGGTCCATATGTTGTTTGCAACTCAGTTATTCCCTCTTTTGAGTTTATTACTTTTTCAGTAATTGAATAATCTAGTAATCCTTTTTTCACTAAATCTGTAGCTTTAACTCCATAAAGCTTGTTTCTTTCATATTGTGTAATATCTTCAACTGATTTGTTAACTAAAATAAACTCTCCATTTCCATTTAGTATATAAACACCATCATGAATAGAATCAAGTATTGCTTTTAACAAAGCGCTACAATCAGGTTCTCCTGTAAGTATATCCAAAATATCCATTTTTGCCTTCCTCCCAGAATTATTTGTTTTGCTTATTGTAAATATTAACTATGTAAGAGAATAACTATAAATTAATAGTATAAAAGAATAAGTTTATATCAAAATATACTTTCTTATCAGAATATTTTGTAAACTAACATTATGCAATTATCATGCCTTAATGTGTTTTTCAATGCTTAGGCCTTATCTTGGGGTCATAATGTATATACTTTTATATAGTTAATGGACATTTTGAACTTTTTTTGAATCAAATAACTACACCTCTTCTTTTAGTTAGAATATTTAGATAATTCTTTAGAGTTGTATACCACACACTTTTAATGGGATTGAGTCATTATTGTTTCGCGACGATTCATAATAGGTTCGTGTACCCTTGGTTTTTTTCATTTAATCAGTTCGACTATACCATAAAAAACTCTTAATGTCTAGATGTAGGGCCTTCTCTAACATCAATGATAGATTTTTTTCTGTAAACTAGCCTCTGTTTTTGTAATCCTATGAATAAAAATTTAGTTAAACCCAATAATCTAAGGGAACATAAAACTAAAGGGACAGCAAAAGCTATCCCATGTGCCACTTTAAATTTCTTACTGATTCCTAAGTTTAACTCTAGAAAGATATAACCCTACAACCAGAAACGCCATAGCGAACAATAATTGCATAGATAGCTCGTATTTTACATCTAATAGAGAATTAATATTCATTTCATTTATTTTGACAAAATAATATGTGGGAAAGAACTTTGCAATTCCTAATACCTTTTCTCCTAAAAGTTCCTGAGGTACCATTACTCCTGATATAAATGAGGTGCCAAGAGATAATATTGTACTCAATCCACTTAATACAAACTTATTACTAGTTATATTGTTAATTAAAAACACTAGACATAAAGCTGCAAATGAGAATACTAATGTATTAATTACATATTTTGCGAAATCCACTTCTCCAATATATTTTCCCCTTAGTATGATACTTCCTAGTAAGAATATAGATGTTATAAAGGCCGCTATAGCTAATTGACCTAAATAAATCTCTCTGTTGAATTTTAAAAACTTTATTGACGATACTTTTCTCCTATTTTCAATTTCTTTGGATGTAAGATCTGTCATTACAAATCCTATAACAGAAATGTATATTGCAAGTATTATATAGCTTGAAAAGTTAAAGTATATTCTAAACCAGGTATTTGTATTTTCATTTATATCTTTTTCGTCTCTGGCTACTAGGCTTACTTCTATACTCTCATCCAAAGCATTACTTACCATTGATAGGTCATATCTATTATCCTCATAGGTCGCCTTAGCAAAGGAAATAAACTTGTTTATTTGATTTTCAACTTGATAGGCTTCTGGTGTTCTATCATCTTTATATAATTCAATAGCACTTACCTTGTTGCTTATTTTATTCTCAAAATCTTGTGGTATTATCAAAACTGCATTTGCTATTCCTAAAAAAATCTGCTCCCTAATATGTTTTTCATCTGCAGTTGTAGGGATTATATTATTCTTTTTCTTTAGGTAACTTACCAATTCTTTAGATAACTCACTATTGCTATTGTCTACAATTCCGATATCAAGCTTCTTTTCAATAAAGTTAGTTTCCTTGTTATAACTTGTATTACCATTAATTATTGAGAGTATAAGAAAGACTATAATGTAGGATAAAATAATTCCCTTATTTCTTAAGGCTATTTTTATAAAGTACTTAAATACTGTCATAGGTCTTCCTCCTTAAAAATCCATAGGATATAAGGTTTAGTACAGCGATCCATCCTATCAATGTGTAGATTCCTGTATCTAGCCCACTTGTATTGCCTAATAGATTTATCCTATAGAGATTATTTGTAATTATAGATATAGGATTTATTTTACCTATAATAGGAAAACTCTTATCTATCATTACTTTTATTTCAGGATTCATCATTCCTGAGAAAAATGAAAGAACTAATGTTATAGCAATGCTTAGTATAATCTTTGCATTTAGCTTTAACTTATTGGAAACTCCTAATAATATACCAAAGGTTATACCAAACAGATTACCCACAAGTATTAATAGCGCAGAAGGTCCAATGTCAAATAATAGCTTTATCTTAAGTACATAAGTTATGAATAACAATAATAATATATTTGATGCTATATTTAATAATAAAGATATTATTACACCAGAAAATAAAAATTCACCTTTTCTTAATGGAGATATGTTCATCCTTTTAGCTACATTACTTAGATTTGCTTGAATAGTAGTAGCTATTTCTATACCTGGAAACACTCCATAGATAGAAACCATTCCTATTAATGAATAGAATAATATAATAATAGAATTTGCCCTTTGATTTCTATCAATTACATAGTTAGTCTCAAAATCAAATTTTTCAAAGGGTACATTTAGTTCACCCATTTGTCTTATTTGGTCAAGTATTTCCTTGATTATAGTTTGATTGATTCCTGATTTTTTAACAGATAGGTTTAGATTTTTATCTATAAATCCTTCAATATCACCCTTGTTAAGCTTATCAATACTATCCTTTTCAGGAGTTATATTAACATTTAATATATCTATAGATTCAAATACTGTCCTAATTGAGTTTTCTTCTTCTATTCCTACCTCAATATTCTTAAAATCTATATCCATGATTCCACTAAAGGCTGTATAGAAGAATATTGCCATGATAATGGGATAAAGTAATATCCAAAATATAAAACTCTTATCTCTATAGGAGTTTCTTCCTTGATATAATATATTTCTGAATATATTTCCCATCTAATCCCTCAGCTCCTTCCCTGTTAACTCCAAGAACACATCATTTAGAGTAGGTAATTGGCTATAAAGCTTAGTATAGATTAAATTATTCTCCTTTATCAAATCTATAAGATTAGTTAAATTGTTTAGTCCATTTTCAAATTTTATTACATAATTGTCTTCCTTTTTCTCTATGTCTATAACATGAGGCAAGGATTTTAATTTTTCTATAATATTCTCTATGTTATTTCCAAAGCCTACTACTATTTTTTCAGTAGTAGTTATCATAGCCTTTAGTTCTTCATTGGTTCCAGATACTAGATTTTTTCCCTTATCCATTATAATGATCCTATTGCATAGCTGCTCTGCCTCTTCTAGATAGTGAGTAGTATAAATTATTGTACTTCCTTCTTTGTTTAATCTTTTTATACCATCTAGTATGAAATTTCTACTTTGAGCATCTACTGCTACTGTAGGTTCATCAAGAAAAATAAGCCTAGGCTTGTGAGCTATTCCACAGGCAATATTTAATCTTCTTTTTAGTCCACCACTTAATTTTTTGGGGAGGAACTTTTTATAATCATTTAATCCTACAAAATCTATGGCTTCTTTAACATATTTTTTTCTTGTGCTTTTATCCTCTATATACAGACCACAAAAGTAATCTGTATTTTCCTCTACAGTAAGATTTTCAAAAATTGAAACCTCTTGGGGCACTATTCCTATTTGCTTTTTTATGTCATAGGAATTTGGAGTCATAGTTTTTCCGAGTATCTCTATTTCGCCCTTATCAAAGTTTAGTAATGAAAGAATACAGTTTATAGCTGTAGTTTTGCCACAGCCATTAGGTCCAAGAAGTCCTAGTATTTCTCCTTCTTCTACCTCCATACTAAAATGATCTAAGGCTATTAATTCCTTATATCTTTTTACTAGATTTTTGACCTTTACCATCATAATCTTCACTCCCAATCTTATCTTTATTTCATTATATTTCCTTTTAGAATTTTCTTGTAGTGTATGGAATCATAATCTCATATGACATTTGTCACATATTTATATGACATATATTCATTTGTGTATTTTAATAAATGTTAGTATAATTTGATTATAATAAAAGTTTTTATCTAAACATTAAAAAATAAAGAAACTCTTCTTGAAACTCATTAAGGTAATACAAAGTTCTTTATATTATAAAGGTTAAAAATAGAAATTTTCTATTGGTTATAAAGAATGGGGGATTGTTATGAGGAAATTAATTGAGAAATTATTTATTATAGCTCTTTGTTTATATAATACATATAAAATTCGACCCACTGGAGATTTGGTGATTTATTTCTTAATAGCTCTCATGCTTTCCCTTGCCCTAGATTTGTTATCTCTTAAGAAAGTCCGGTTTTTTCTTTATCTCATATTCTTTTTTCTTTGCTTTTCTTTCCCACTATTTTTATATTATTTACCGCTCTTACTATATAATTTATATATAGACTACGGTTTATATATAATACTTTCAATTCCACTGCTTTTAATGAATTTCTCTTTATTAGGTATTTTTGCTTCCTGTATTTCCATCTATTTATCTATAATGACTAAAAGCTTTAATTTACTTCAAAATCAAAATAAGGCTGTAAGAGATGAGTTGAAGGAAGATACTATTTATTTAAAAAAGTATAACGAGCAATTAAAAATCGATAGAGAAAAAAATATACATATTGCCATACTTACAGAAAGGAATAGGATAGCAAGGGAATTACATGACTCCATAGGCCATGCCTTAAGTAGCAGTATTTTGCAGGTTGAAGCCTTGAAGGTAGTATCAGATAACAGTTTGTATGAAAGCTTAAATCTGCTTCAAAACACCTTAAATAATGGAATGAATGATATAAGAACCAGCATACATAATCTATATAATGAATCCTTTGATTTAGAAGGTAGAATTCAAGCAATATGTGATGATACGCCTAGCTTAAATATTCAACTTGAATTCCAGCTTGAAGATAATCTTCCCTATGACCTGAAGTTCGATATTTTATCTGTTATTAGGGAAAGCATAACTAATTGTATTAAGCATTCTAATGCTACAGACCTTAAAATTAGATTATTAAATCAGCCCAAGTTCTATTCAATCATAATTAAAGATAATGGAAGTGATTACTATGAAATAGACAGGTTTTCCTCAAAGGGTATAGGGCTTCTCTCTATGGAGGAAATCGCACATAAATATAAGGGTTTTTTAAATTATGAGTTTGATAATGGCTTTAAAATTCATCTTACTTTAATGAAGGGGTGATTTTATGAATATTATTATTGTAGATGATGATTATTTAGTAGTTAATTCCTTAAAAACAATTGTTACAGCCAGTGGAATAGGTGTATTAGCTATAGGCCATAATGGCATAGAAGCTATTAAGCTTTATGAGGAATATAAGCCTGATTTAATTCTTATGGATATAAGAATGGAAGAAATGGATGGAATTGAAGCTTCAAAAGAAATTTTAAAAATAGATTCTAATGCAAAAATTCTACTTATCACCACCTTCCAGGATGATGAATATATTTCAGAAGCATTGTCCTTAGGCTGTAAGGGGTACATACTAAAGCAGAATATTCAGGGCATTATCCCTGCAATCAACGCAGTCTATTCTGGGAACCATGTTTTTGATTCTAAAATAGTATCTAGCATTCAACATCATAGTAAAAAAAATATTAATACAGATCTAACAGATAGAGAACTTGATATTTTACTTTTAGTAGCTGAAGGGTTAAATAATAAAGAAATAGCAGATAGACTATATTTAAGTGAAGGAACTGTTAGAAACTATATATCTTCTATGTTAGAAAAATTATCACTTAGAGATAGGACTCAGTTGGCTATTTATTATTATAAACTATGATTATAGCTAGATGAAAAATGTGGGTCTTTTGGGCCCACAATCATTAAATGCTTATTGATGATTCAACACATAATTTTCAACTGATTCCCTACACAATTCAAGGAATGTCTCCTCGCCTAATGTATTGATTTTCCAAAAAACTGCCTGACTTCCACCAGAGGTAATTGCAGATACAAATAGTTCTCTTCCCTTTCCTACAAGTGTAACATTAAGACTTACACGATTCCCTCCGGCCATACTATACCTCTCATAAACCCTAACAGCCACTTCTGTATCACCTATACTTATATAACTGCTATCTTCATAACTAACAGAAGCACTACCATTAGTAATATCTTTATGGATCCAATTCAATAGTTCAGTAAAATCTCCATCTAAATATCTTTCATACTTTGCCATATAACTCTTCCCCCTAATCTCCTATTAATTAAATGTAACTAAAATTCTATTTTATTAACATCAATAATCATTTTTTTGCAAGCCTTACAATAATATACTTCTATCCTATTTGAAGTCCAAGGATTTGTAAGCTTTATACCTTTTTCCATCTCTTGCTGACAATATGGACATTCCGTTTGTATCACCCTTTTAAAATATCTACACTTGCTACAACCCTAACCATAGATGCTTCTGCTTTAATCTTTAAAGGAAATGCAAATATATTAAATTTATTTATATCTACTAACTCTGATAAATTAGTTAAATTTTCTATTATCAATATATTATTCTTAAACAATCTTTTATGTATATCAAATGGATACTTGTCCGGTGAAGGTAAATCCATTCCTAACATTTTTATATTTTTTTTAATGAAAAAATTAGCTAAATCTTCATTGATTACTGGATGGTTTGTATAATATTCTTCTGTTCCATATACCTCACTATAATTTGTAAACAATATTACAATATCATTTTCACTTACAATGTCTGAATATTCTTCTTTGAAATCTATTATACTTTTACCTCTAACATCAAGTAAACAAGCCCTCCCAGCAAATTTATCTAAAGGTATCTCATTAATAAATGTTTTGCTTTCAGTTAAATGCATAGGTGTATCCATATGAGTACCTGAATGCATTCCAATTTCTAATCTAAAATTATTATACTCATCTTTTTCTATAAATTTATCTTGATATAATTTAACCTTATCGTCATATGGATGAACTGACATATCATCAACTATATCCTGGCTCAAATCTATAAATTTTCTCATTGCTTATTCACCTTTCTTTATCAATAGATTTAAAACCATCCTAGTTTCCACAATATAAAAATCTACAAGTATATAAGTATAATTTATATTTGTAAAATACTACTTCTACAACTATTCCCATTTTCCTTCACAAATTTGTTTTCAATAATAAGTTCTTAGGTTTTTCCCTCAATAAAATATAGCTTAAAAATCTTAATTTGGGTATTACTATCTTATATACTTACTTTAAAATATAGAAAGGAGTGTATTTATGTATAATATAAGAGTTTTTTCAGATTTTGCATGTCCATTTTGCTATTTTGCCTTAGGTTTAGTCGAGAAACTTAAAGAGGATGGAATAGATTATACTATAGAATGGATGCCTTTTGAATTAGATCCAAATGCCCCATTGGAAGGTATGGATTTATTTAATGTATATCCTAAGGAATATGTAGTAAATTCTATAAACTATTTATCAAAGTTAGGGAAAGATTTAGGTATTATTTTTAACAATGTAAATAGTAAGTTTAATACTAGAAGAGCCCATTTGGCAGGATATTATGCCAAAGACCAAAATAAATATAATGAATATTCCAAGTCAGTATTTAAAGCATATTTTGATGATAAATTAAATATAGCTGATAAAAATGTGATAAATGAAATTGCTGAAAGTATAGGATTAGATGTGAAAGAAATGAATGATGTTGTAAATTCAGGTAAATATAATGAAAGGTTTGTGGAAGATTATAAACTGGCTAGTAAATATAAAGTAACCTCTGTACCAACTTTTTTTATTAATGAAAATATACGTATATCAGGAATTAAGGAATATAATGAATTTAAAAAAGTATTTTTAGAAATAGTTAAATAATTCTTTTAACTTTGTTTTAGAATTGAAAAGCCCACTCAGATTGAATGGGCTTTTGATTTTGTATTAATGCGATTCTAATATTTTTACACATCAAGATTCTTAACATACCTAGCATTTTCTTCTATAAAGTCTCTTCTAGGTTTTACTTTGTCTCCCATAAGGGTTGTAAATATTTCGTCTGCTGCAACTGCATCTTCTATATTTACTTGTAGCATTACCCTTGTTTCTGGGTTCATAGTTGTATCCCAAAGCTGGTCAGGGTTCATTTCTCCAAGACCTTTGTATCTTTGAAGTGAGTATCCTGATCTTCCTATTTCGTTTAATAAAATATCTAGCTCCTTTTCATTATAAGCGTATCTTTCTAACTTACCTTTTTTAACTTTGTATAGTGGTGGCTGAGCTATAAATATGTTGCCATTATCCACTAAAGGTCTCATATATCTATAGAAGAAGGTTAGTAATAAAGTTCTGATATGTGCTCCATCAACATCGGCATCCGTCATTATAACTATTCTTCCATATCTTAACTTTGATATGTCAAAGTCATTTCCTACACCACATCCGAAGGCTGTTATCATGGCTTTTATTTCGTCGGAGCCTAACATCTTATCTAGTCTTGCCTTCTCTACATTCATTATTTTACCCTTCAAAGGAAGTATAGCCTGCGTTTTTCTATCACGCCCTTGTTTTGCTGAACCTCCCGCAGAATCTCCCTCGACTAGGTATACCTCACATTTACTTGGGTCTTGTTCTGAACAGTCTGCTAGTTTTCCAGGAAGAGATGAACTCTCTAGAACACTTTTTCTCCTAGTGAGTTCCCTAGCTTTTCTAGCAGCTTCCCTAGCTCTTTGAGCTCTTAAGGATTTTTCAATAATACTTTTTGCATCCTTTGGGTTCTCTTCTAAAAAGGTATTTAGATACTCTGATACTAGGCTTTCTACTATTCCTCTCATTTCACTATTTCCAAGCTTAGTCTTGGTTTGACCTTCAAATTGTGGTTCTGATAGCTTTACTGAAAGTACACCTGTTAAACCTTCTCTTACATCTTCACCAGTAAGGTTTTCTTCCTTTTCTTTAAGTATGTTATATTTTCTAGCATAATCATTCATTATTCTAGTAAGAGCTGATCTAAACCCAACTAAGTGTGTTCCACCCTCATGTGTATTAATATTATTTGCATAACTAAATACATTTTCGTTATAGTCATCAGTATACTGCATAGCTACTTCTACAGTATATTTATCTTTTACTCCTTCAAAATATATAATATTAGAATGTGCAGGATCTCTATTTTTATTTAGATATTCAACAAATGAACTAATACCGCCTTCATAGTGAAATTCTTTTTTCTTGTCTGATCTTTCATCTTCAAATAAAATTCTAGTGCCCTTATTTAAAAATGCTAGCTCTCTTAATCTATATTCTAATGTCTCATATTTAAAATAAACTTCATCAAATATTAATGCATCTGGCATAAATGTTATTGTTGTCCCTGAATCATCTGCTTTTCCCTCTATATTAAGTTCTGTAACTGCTACTCCTCTTTCAAACCGTTGAACATATTCCTTACCATTTCTTCTAATTCTAGCCTCAAGCCATTCTGAGAGCGCATTAACAACAGATACACCTACGCCGTGTAGACCACCTGATACCTTATATGCATTGCTGTCAAATTTTCCTCCTGCATGTAAAACTGTTAATACAGTTTCTACAGTTGATTTCCCTGTCTTTGGATGTGTATCTACAGGTATACCCATTCCATTATCTTCTACTGTAACTGAACCATCAATATTTATTTTTACTTTAATCTCATCACATCTTCCTGCTAATGCCTCATCTATGCTGTTATCTACGACTTCATACACCAGATGATGTAAACCTCTTGGTCCTGTACTCCCTATATACATACCTGGTCTTAATCTTACAGCCTCTAGACCTTCTAAAACTCTTATCTGTTCAACTCCATAGTTGGTGTTATTTTGATTATTGTGCATTTATTGTCCCCCAATCTATTGTATTTTTTCCTATAATCCTAAAGTTAGTATTTCTATATTTCTTCTATATTATCTATAAATCCTGCTCTTTTCAATAGGGTCTTCGATGAAATATTGGAGCTGTATATTACACTTTCCCTAACATTTAAGGATTTTTCTTTACCCTTATCTACTTTTTCAGTTATAATATAGGATTTTATATTCCCCTTTGCTACATCATAAATAAAATCTTCTTCTTGTGTAACTTTTATAAAGCTTTTCGTATCATCTGATTTTAAAACTGAATCTGCATCTATTATTGCTATTAGATCTTTAACTGGTATTACTATATTTTTTCCTAAATGAAGAAACACCTAAACTTCCTCCTCTATTATTACTTTCCCTTGTTTAATAAAAAAAACTCTTTTTTCTATATCATTTAATTCTACTAAATCTATATCATCAGTTGAAGTAATTATTGTCTGAATACCTTTAAATGTTGAGATTAAATATTTTCTTCTATTTATATCTAGCTCCGAAAAAACATCATCTAGTAAAAGAACTGGATATTCCCCTACTTCAGACTTTATTAGTTCTACCTCTGCCAGCTTTAAAGATAATGCTGCAGTTCTTTGCTGACCCTGTGAGCCAAAGGTTCTTGCAGAAACTTCATTAATTATAATATCTAAATCATCTCTATGAGGCCCAAATTCTGTATTACCCCTTTGAATATCCTGCTCAATATTATTCTTGAGTATATTTTTAAATCTGATCTGTAACTCTTCTTTATTTAAGTCATTTATTGAGAATGAAGGTAAATATTGGACTCCTAGCTCCTCTAATCCACCTGTTAATTTGCTATGTATATCCTTCGATATTATTGCAAGCTTATCTATAAATTTTACTCTTTCAATTATGATATCTGTACCAGTTTGTGAAAGCTGAGTATCCCATACATCAAATACATTTTGACAGCTCTCATATGACCTGCTTTTTAATAAATTATTTCTCTGCATAAGTATTTTATTGTACCTAGCTAGGTTGTATTTATATTTAGGCTTTATTTGTGATATTTCTCCATCTAAAAAGTTTCTTCTTTCACTAGGTCCTTCTTTAATCAGCTTTAAATCCTCAGGTGAAAATATAACGACATTTAATACACCTATAAGCTCTGAGTTTCTTCCAAGTTCAATTCTGTTTACTCTTATGCGCTTTTTCAATTCTTTCTCAAACTTTATTTCTATATATTTTGAAAATAGTCTTTTTTCTAGATTTAAACCTATGTAAGCCTTTTCTTTAGATAGGTTTATTAATTCTCTATCTTTACTTGTCCTGTATGATTTTCCATTTGAACACAAATATATAGATTCAAGTAGATTAGTTTTACCCTGTGCATTATCTCCAACAAAAATATTTAATGTCTTGTTTAGCTCCACATCAAGATTCATGTAATTCCTGAAATTAATGAGCTTTATGTTTTTTACATACACATGAAGCACTCCCTAAGACTTAATATCTATCTTATACATTATATCATTTTTTAACAATACTAGAAATATTACTATTAAATTTAGTCTAACTGGACTAGTTATTTCACAATATAGCTACCTTCTCCAGCAATCTCTACTATATTACCTACTCTAATTTTTTTTCCTCTTTCTAGGGCTATTTCTCCATTAACCTTAACTTCACCATTTTTAATCATATCCTTGCTATGTCCACCGGTTCCTGCAACACCAACATATTTTAGAAACTGATCTAATTTAATAAATTCTGTATTTATGGATACTTCTTGCATATTATCAACTCCTCACAAAATGTAATAGACACCTATTTGTATAGGTGTCCTATGCTTAGTCCTCAGCTGCTAGTCTTACTGGTAACACTAGGTAAGTATAGCTATTATCCTCTACTGGTCTTATTATACATGGATTAACATTTGATATCATATCCATAACTATTTCTTCACTATCTATTGCTTTTATACCTTCTAAAATATATTTAGAGTTAAAGGCTATTTTAATATCATTTCCTTCTAGCTTTATTGGTAACTCCTCGTATACATTACCCATTTCTGAATTAGATGTTATTACTAGTTTGTCATCTGAAATATCTAGCTTTACTAGATTATTCTTTCCTTCTCTTGCAAGTAAGGAAGCTCTTTCTAGACATTCCTGTAAATCTCTAGTTCTTACTCTAATTCTCAATTTATGTTCATTTCTTATTATATCATTATAGTTTAAAAATTGACCTTCTAATAATCTTGATGTAATCACAATATCACCAAAATTAAATATTATATTGCCTGGTGTATAGCTTATTTTAACTTCCGCATCATCATCTTCTAGTATTTTGCTTACTTCATTTAATGTTTTTGCAGGAATCACAACCTTAATATTGTCTTCAATATTAACTGTAACCTTTTTAACAGCTAATCTATACCCATCGATTGCAACTAATGACACACTATTATCACTAGTTTCAAATAGTGCACCTGTAAGAATTGGTCTTGTTTCATCCTGTGCAGCAGCAAAAATTGTCTGTCTGATCATAGATTTCAGTAAGTCATTTGGTATCTTAAAATATCTTTCTTCTTTTATTTCAGGTAACTGTGGATAATCCATTGGAGATAAACCTATTAAGTTAAATTTAGAGTTTCCACAGTTTATATGTATATTATTATTTTCATCTACATATAAATCTATAGGTAAATCAGGTAGTTTTCTAACTATATCACCAAATAATCTTGATGTTATTACTATTGAACCTTCTTCTTTTACATCGCAATTTATAGATGATTTTATTACTATTTCTAAATCTGTTCCTATAAGTTTAAGTTTTCCATTCTCTGCTTCTAATAATATACCACTTAATATAGGTAATGTAGATTTAGATGATATACCTTTTTGTACTATGTTTATACATTTAGATAAGTCTCTTTGTTGTATACGAATTTTCAATTGTGGATAACCTCCTTTTTTGTGATGTGAACAATATTAATATAGATACATTAGTAGTAATAGTAATAGGGGCAGTTAATATGTGGATAAGTGAAAGAACACTTATTATAAACAGTAAAGGTCATGTTGATGGTTTGTTGACAAGTAAGCTTATTTTATCCACATTTTTAACCTTAAATTAACAGTTTTACATTTTATTATTTTTTATAAACAGGATATAAACAAATTACTAACATTTAGCTGTTGATCAATTGCCTTTGATTTCTTCTATCATATTCATTATTTTTTGCTTAAAATCTATATCATTTTCAATATCTTTAGATATTTTATCATAAGCATGAATTACAGTTGTGTGATCTCTCCCACCAAACTCTTCACCTATTTTAGGTAGGGATAAATCGGTTAATTCTCTACAAATATACATAGCTATCTGTCTAGGATAAGATATGGATCTTGTCCTTCTTTTAGAGCTAAAATCTTCAACTTTAACATTTAAATTTTTAGCAATTATTTCTTTGATTGATTTTGCTGTAATTTCTCTAGTTTTTGTATTGGATATGATATCCTTCAAGGCTTCACTAGCTAGCTCTAAGGATATTTCTCTATTTGTTAAAGAAGAATAAGCTACAATTCTAATTAGTGCACCTTCTAGTTCTCTAATGTTTGATTGAATTTTAGTGGCAATGTATTGAGTAACATCATTAGGTACTTCTATATTTTCTACATTTGCTTTTTTTCTTAAAATAGCAATTCTAGTTTCTAGATCTGGTGGTTGAATATCAGCGGTAAGTCCCCATTCAAATCTAGAACGAAGTCTATCTTCTAATGTAGATATTTCCTTCGGTGGTCTATCGCTTGATATTATTATTTGTTTATTTGAAGCGTGTAATTCATTAAAGGTGTGGAAAAACTCCTCTTCAGTTCTTTCCTTACCTGCTATGAATTGAATATCGTCTACTAGTAGTACATCTACATTTCTGTATCTATTTCTGAACTCTACGTTTCTATCATCTCTTATTGAATTAATAAGTTCATTAGTAAATTTTTCAGATGTTACATATATTACATTTGCTTTTGGATTTTGATTAAGTATATAGTGGCCTATTGCATGCATTAAGTGAGTTTTACCTAATCCTACTCCCCCATATAAAAACAAGGGATTGTATGCTTTTGCAGGTGCCTCTGCTACTGCCAAAGATGCAGCATGTGCAAACCTATTACTGTTTCCTATGACAAATGTATTAAAAACATATTTAGGGTTCAATTGAGATCTAGAGACGCTATTTTCAATTGTTTCGTTCAATACAGTTTGTCCAATGTCATTTGATATATCTTCTCCAGGGATGAGAAATTTAATATCGAAGTCAATAGTTGTTATCTGCCTTATTGCATTTTTAATTAATGTGAGATATCTAGCCTCGAGAATGCCTTTAGTAAATTCATTTGGAGCTCCAAGTAATATATAATTATCACTTATTGTTATGGGCTCTATAGTCTTAAGCCAGGTATTAAAGCTGACTTCAGTTAATTCGTTTTTAATGAGTTTTAATGCACTCCCCCAAACATCTTCTAATTTTAAACTCACTTTTTTCCCCTCCTATTTAATAATAGATTATTGTCAGATAAAATGTTTTTATAACATGAGAGCTTTTATTATAAGTAATAATTTAAAGAAAATATAAGAAAAGTTTCTATTGAAGTCATAAAAATGAAAGAAAATTTAATAAAAAACTATATATTATAAACAATTTTATCCACAAAAAAAATAAAAAGTAAAAAAATAAAAAGAATAATAATTATTAACATGGTAACTATAAAAAATGTGAATAATGTGTTAATAAGATAAATGAAAATATAGAAAAAATAGTAATCATTATAGTTATTAACAAAAATAATCTATTATAAATGTGGATAATATACTAGAAAATATCAAAGCTTTATAGTTAACAAGGAAAATAAAGAAAAAGTTATACACAAACCTATCCACAGGTTGTTGATAATTAATTGGCTTGTTAATAAATAATCCACATTCTAATTAATAATATCAAAAAAACCAAAGATTATCAACAACAATAATAAGATATCCACAGACTAACAAGCTGTGGAATAATGTTATCAACAAAAGTAGGGTTATAAATGAAAAAATTAAATTATAAAATAATACTTACCTTATAAGATTATTACTTAATTTAATTTATATTGCTGAGCTTTATACTAGGCTCTTATGATTTTTATATGGTTGATTATTATGGTTTAAAAACATTTATAATTCTTGACATTAAGTTTAGATGCTAATATAATCTTATAGTAGTGTCTGAATTTTTAAGTAAAGAATGAAAATTAGACTTTGATATAAGAGCTAGAACTTGAAGGGGGTGTTTTGTATGAAAATGACTTACCAACCAAAAAAAAGACAAAGAAGCAAGGAACATGGTTTTAGAAAAAGAATGAGCACTAAGTCAGGTAGAGAAGTATTAAGAAGACGTAGAAAAAAAGGTAGAAAAAAATTGTCAGCATAAGGCCGCGTTATGTGGCCTTTTTATTCAATTTAAAGTAAATCTCTAAGGAGTTATTTTTATGAAAAAAAAACTAAGGCTGAAAAGTAATAGAGATTTTAGAAAAACCTATGACAAGGGAAAATCCATTGCAAATAAATATTTAGTTATTTTTTTTGTAAAGAATCAACTAGAAAATAATAGAGTCGGAATAGCTGTTACTAAAAAACTAGGTAATAGTGTGGTTAGAAATAAAATTAGAAGAAGAATTAGGGAAGCGTATAGATTGAATAATGATAAGGTCAAGCAAGGATATGACATAGTTTTTTTATCGAGAGTGGGCGCAAAGGAAGTTGGTTACATGGAATTGGAGAGCGCCGTATTACATCTGCTTAAATTAGCAGGACTCAATAATAAAAGGTGATTAAATATGAGCAGGTTTGCCATATTATTAATAGAGCTATATCAAAAAAGAATATCTCCATTGAAGCCTAGAACTTGTAGATTTCATCCTACTTGTTCGGAGTATTCTATACAAGCCTTCAGAAGATATGGTTTTATAAAGGGAAGCTACAAAAGTTTAAGAAGAATATTACGATGCAATCCATTTAACCCTGGAGGATATGATCCTCTAGAGTAAGGAGGAGGTTAGTTAATGATAGATATTTTTGCGTGGCCATTAGGGAAATTACTGAAATTTGTGTATGATATTATGGTGACGGTAGGCTTAGATTTACCTAGACTATCAGCTTATTCACTTGCCATTATTATTACTACAATAATTTTTAAGCTTCTACTATTACCGCTTACACTTAAGCAAACGAAATCTATGAAAAATATGCAGGAAATACAGCCTAAGATTAAAGAATTAAATACTAAATATAAGAATGATCCACAGACTTTGAATCAAAAAACAATGGAACTATATAAGGAACACAAGGTGAATCCTTTTGGTGGTTGTTTTCCACTACTAATTCAATTTCCAATAATTATTGCTTATTTTAGAGTTATGCAGACGGCAGTACCATATGTTTTTAGTGATGCTGCAGCTTATGATAGCATTCTAAGAGGCTTTCTGTGGATTAAAGATATTGCTCAACCAGAGGTTATTTATACTTTGAATCTTGGAGGATTTAATATAACAATTTCTATACTAGCCATATTAGCTGCTATCACAACATATTTTTCAAGTAAAATGATGGCTGCTACCCAACCTTCAACAGAAGGGGGCCAAGCCAAATCTACACAAGCTACTATGACTATTATGATGCCGTTACTGATACTTTGGATGGGATCGAAATATGCTGCAGGACTTACTTTATATTGGACTATAAGTAACTTATTCCAAATGGCACAGCAGCATTTTACTAATAGATCCGTTGGTAAAGTCAAGGAGGAATTAAGGTAATATGAAATCTGTAGTTAGAATAGCAAAAACAGTAGATGAGGCTATAAGCTTAGCATTACTAGATCTAAATTGTGCTAAAGAAGACGTTATAGTTGAAGTGTTAGAGGAGCCTAGTAAAGGACTTTTTGGTTTTATAGGTACTAAAGAAGCTAGGGTTAAAGTTACAATTACAAATGATCCTGTTTCTTTAGCTGAAGACTTTTTAAATTCAGTACTTGATAATATGAATATTGTAGCAACTGTTTCAGTAGAAAAAAAGGATACAGAGTTGTTAGTTGATATTAGAAATATATCTAATTCAGACATGGGAATAGCCATCGGTAAAAGGGGAAATACCTTAGATTCTTTACAATACCTTTTAAGTCTTGTTATAAATAAAAACAGAGAAAAGTATATTAGAGTTCTCGTCGATATACAAAATTATAGAGCAAAACGTGAAGAAACTCTAATTAGATTAGCTCATAAAATGGCTGACAAGGCAAAGACCTATAGAAGAACTGTAAGACTAGAGCCGATGAATCCTTATGAAAGAAGAATAATTCACTCAGCGCTCCAAGATAGTTCCAATATAAGGACTTATAGCGAGGGAGAAGAACCATTTAGAAAAGTGGTAATAGAATTTAAACGCTAATATAAACCCAGTATAAAATACTGGGTTTTATGTTATCTTTCTACTTTTTTTGGTATACTAATAATGCATAAAAGAAATATGTGATTTTGAAATGAAATAATGAGGTGATAAGATTGGATTTTGATACAATTGCTGCTATAGCTACAGCGCCTGGAGAGGCTGGAATAGGAATTATAAGAATTAGCGGTAAAAATGCTATTGAGGTTGGAGATAAGATATTTAAAAATAGAAAGCAACTAAGTCTTAAAAATTGTGATGAGAGGAAGCTTAATTATGGCTATGTCATTGATCCTAAGGATGGTAAAAAAATAGATGAGGTATTAATGGTTTATATTAAGACACCCTATACATATACAAAGGAAGACATAGTTGAGATAAATTGTCATGGGGGAAATATCCCTGTTAGAAGAATACTTGAAATAGTATTAGAGAATGGTGCTAGACTTGCAGAAAAGGGAGAGTTTACTAAGAGAGCTTTTTTAAATGGTAGGATTGATCTTTCTCAAGCAGAGGCAGTAATGGATTTAATTAGTGCTAAGACCGACAAGAGCTTTGATGTTTCATTGAATCAACTTGAAGGAAGTATTTCAAGTGAAGTTAAAAAGCTTCAAAATATTCTATTAGGAATGCTTGCTCATGTTGAAGCATCTATAGATTTTCCTGAGGATGATGTAGAGGATTTGACTTATGGCAATCTCCAAGACCAGGGAAATCAAGTATTAGATAAAATGAATATGCTCTTAAGTACAGTATATACAGGAAGGATTCTTAGAGAAGGCTTAAAAACAGTAATACTTGGCAAGCCAAATGTAGGCAAGTCATCTTTACTTAATGCAATTTTAAGAGAGAATAGAGCAATAGTTACTGATATTCCAGGAACTACAAGAGATGTCATTGAGGAATATGTAAATATAAAGGGTGTACCTTTGAAAATAATAGATACTGCTGGAATAAGGGAAACTGAAGACATAGTTGAGAGGCTGGGAGTAGATAAAGCAAAAGAACTGTTAAGCCAAGCGGATTTGGTAATATCTGTATTTGACACATCAAAGGAACTATCAAGAGAAGATTTTGATATTTTTGATTTAATTAAAGATAAGAAAACAATAGTATTATTAAATAAGTCGGACTTACCTAGTAGAACGGATGAAGAAGTTATATTGAAATATTTACCTAATAAGAGAATTATTAACACATCCATTACTAATAATGAAGGTGTAGATAGGCTAGAAGAAACATTGGAGGAGATGTTCTTATCTTCTGAGGTGCAAATAAGTGACAGTACTATAATAACAAATGTGCGTCATAGGGATCAGCTAATGAAAGCAAAAGATAATATTGATGATGCGCTAAACTCTTTAGCATCTGGTTTGCCCTTAGATTGTATAGAGGTAGATATAAAGAATTGTTGGGAGAACCTTGGTGAAATAACAGGAGATACTGTAGGAGAGGATATAATAGATAAAATTTTCTCTGAATTTTGCATAGGAAAATAGTTGAGAAATTATAAGTAGGAGGTAACTCTTTTAATGAAAAGTGATTATAAATATTCTGCAGGAAAATATGATGTAATAGTAATAGGTGCTGGACATGCAGGTTGTGAAGCGGCCTTAGCGACAGCACGACTTGGAAAGAAGACTTTACTTCTTTCCTTAAGCTTAGATGCTATTGCTCTACTTGCATGTAATCCAAATATTGGTGGAACAGGAAAGGGACACTTAGTAAGAGAAGTAGATGCATTAGGTGGAGAAATGGGTAAGGTTATAGACAAGTCTGTTATACAGATGAAGATGCTAAATGCTTCTAAAGGACCGGCAGTACATTCTTTAAGGGGGCAAACCGATAAAAAGCAATACCAATCTATAATGAAATACACATTAGAAAAACAAGAGAATTTAGACTTGAAGCAAGGAGAAGTCTTTGATATATTCGTTGAAAATAATAAAGTAAAAGGGATATTAACAAATACAGGAGCAGTTTATGATGCTGATGTAATAATAGTATGTTCAGGAACATACTTAAGAGGAAGGGTTTTTATTGGAGAAGTTAACTTTGAAAGTGGACCCTATGGCCTTTACCCAGCTAATAAGCTATCAAGTTGCTTAAAGGATTTGGGATTTAATTTAAGAAGGTTTAAAACAGGTACACCTGCTAGGATACATAAAGATACTATAGATTTTAGCAAAATGGAAATACAACCAGGAGATGAAGAGCTAATTCCTTTTTCTTTTATGACTGAAAAAATTGACATCGATCAAGTATCTTGTTACTTAACCTATACGACTGAGGAAACCCATAAAATTATAAGAGAGAGCATAGATAGATCTCCTATGTATGCTGGAATAATGGAAAGCGTTGGACCTAGGTATTGTCCATCTATAGAAGACAAGGTCATGAGATTCGTAGATAAAAATATGCATCAAATCTTTATTGAACCAGAGGGATTAGATACCTGTGAAATGTATGTTCAAGGAATGTCAACAACATTACCAGAGGAAGTCCAAATCCAAATGCTTAAAACAGTACCAGGTCTTGAAAACGCCAAAATAATGAGAACAGCCTATGCTATAGAATATGATTGCATAGATGCTACCCATTTAAAAAGATCATTAGAGCATAAAGAAATAGAAAACCTCTTTTTTGCTGGTCAGATTAATGGGACCTCAGGTTATGAGGAAGCTGCAGCACAGGGAATAATGGCGGGAATTAATTCTGTACTGAAATTGAAAGGTGAAGAGCCCTTAATTTTAGATAGATCAGAAGCATATATTGGAGTATTAATAGATGATATAGTAACCAAGGAAATATTTGAACCATATAGAATGATGACTTCTAGGGCTGAATATAGACTTACTCTAAGACAGGATAATGCTGATTTAAGATTAACTAATAAGGGCTATGAAATAGGTTTAGTTACAGAGGATAGATACAATAAGATGTTGGATAAAAGCAACTTAAAGGATAAGGAATTAAATAGACTAAAAGAAAGAGTGTTAACGCCTACAAAGGAGACTAATGATTTCCTAAGTAGCTTAAAGTCTACACCGTTAAAAGTACCAACTTCTCTTCATGATCTTATTAGAAGACCAGAAATCACCTATGATTCCTTGGGAGATATAGATTTAGGCAGACCTGAATTAGTTAGGGAAATAAGATTATTAGTAGAAACTGAAATTAAATATGAAGGATATATAGAAAAGCAAACCAGACAAATAGAGCAATTCAAGAAGCTTGAGGGAAAAAAGCTTTCTAATGAAATAAATTATAGTCAAATAAAAGGGTTAAGGCTTGAGGCGAGGCAAAAGCTTGATTCAATGAAGCCTGAATCAGTGGGCCAGGCCTCACGAATTGCAGGAGTTAACCCAGCAGATATTAATGTATTGTTAATATACCTAGAGCAACAAAGAAGAGCAAAAATGAGTAGGAGTGAAGGCAATGAGTAATATTGATACTTTAATAAGAGGTATTTCTGATCTTAGTATAGATATAGATAGTCATAAGTTGGATAAATTTAAGACTTATAAAGAACTATTAAAGGAATGGAATGAGAAAATCAATATTACAGCAATTAAAGATGATGAAGAAATTGACATAAAGCATTTTTTAGATAGCTTAACCATATTTAAAACAGGGAAGTTTACAGGAGGAAAGAGGGTTATTGATATAGGAACTGGAGGGGGTTTTCCCGGAGTTCCTATTAAGATAGTTAATGATAGCCTGGAAGTAGTTTTATTAGATAGTTTAAACAAGAGATTAAAGTTTTTGGATGAAGTAATAAAAGAGCTAGGACTTCAAAACATTAGAACAATTCACGAAAGAGCAGAGGATTTGGGTAATAAGAAAGAGTTTAGAGAGCAATTTGACATAGCTGTTTCAAGGGCAGTTGCATCATTAAATGTTTTAGCTGAGTACTCCTTACCATTTGTTAAAATAAATGGTTATTTTATTTCTATGAAGGGCTCAGACTCAGATGAAGAAATAAGAAATGCTGAAAAGGCATTAAAAACTCTAGGTGGAATACTGGAAGATAAAATAGATATTCGGATCCCTCAAAGTGATATAGTACATAGTTTATTAGTTATCAAGAAAACAAATCATACTCCGACAATATATCCTAGGCAATCTGGAAAGATTAAGAAAAATCCGTTATAATACAGAGAAAAACAAAAAATTATGTAAAACGAAATTCTATAAGATTCAGTATTTTAAGAAGGAAAGAGAAGACTTATCTAGAAATAGAATATAAAGTGTAGAGTTACTTACATGAGAGGGATGATATTATGAATAACTTAGATAAAGAGGTTTACTATATTCCTATAAAATGTATTAGACCAAACCCCTATCAACCTAGGAAAAGCTTTAATCAAAAGGCATTAGAGGAACTTAGTCAGTCTATTAAATCCTATGGAATAATTCAACCCATTAGCGTTAGAAGAATAGGGGAAGATAGTTATGAGTTGGTAGCAGGAGAAAGAAGACTAAGAGCTGCGGAAATGGCTGAACTTGATGTAATTCCAGCTATTGTCGTAAGATTGGTGGACAAGGACTCTGCTGTGATAGCTCTTATTGAGAATCTACAAAGAGAAGACTTGAGTTTTATAGAGGAAGCGGAAGGGTACCATAGCCTAATAATTGACCATGGATTGACACAGCAGGAATTAGCAGAAAGAGTTGGGAAAAACCAATCAACAATTGCAAATAAACTTAGGATTTTAAGATTATCTGATGATATTAAAAAGGCAGTTTTAGATAATGGGCTAACGGAAAGACATGCAAGAGCATTATTAAAGTTACCTGATGAAAATATACAGATGAAAACTTTAAACAAGATTATTAAGATGGATTTAACAGTCAAAAAGACTGAGAGTCTTATAAAAAATGAATTAGAAGAATTAGCAAAAGAAAAAGACCCAGAGCATAAGCAGACCATAAAAGGACTTATTAATTATAAAATTTATATTAATTCCTTACGCAATGTGTTTACTACAATCAAAGATAGTGGAGTAGATGCAAAGTATGAGCAAAAAGACTTAGGGGATTTTATAGAAGTAATCGTTAAAATACCAAAAACCAAGAATGCATGACTTGTTTTCCACATAGATTAGTATGTCAATTGATATACTAATTTTTTTATTTATTTCTGAAAGCTTAACTATATATTCTTATAACTTTTATTAAATAGAAGGATTATTTTTTTAATTGACGAAATATAGATTTATGATGTTTCATTTTGTAGAATGGAAGGTATAATTTTTTTGAAAGCGGGGTGTAAGATATGGGAAAGGTGATTGCAATTTTCAATCAAAAGGGTGGTGTTGGAAAAACAACTACCAATGTAAATCTAAGCGCTTGTTTATCAACTCTAGGCAAAAAAATCCTTGTAATAGATATTGACCCTCAAGGCAATACAACAAGCGGTTTTGGTATAAATAAGAACAATATTAACTTTTCAATATACGATGTGCTTATAAATGGAGTTGATATAAATGAAGCAGTTATTCCAACAAATTTAGAGGGTTTAAGCATAGTACCATCTAATGCGCATTTAGCAGGTGCTGAGATTGAGCTTACAGAAAGCAAAAACAGGGAACTTATTCTTAAAAAAGCAATTGTTTCTATTAAGGAAGAGTATGATTTTGTTTTCATTGATTGTCCTCCTTCTTTGGGCTTGTTGACAATAAATGCCCTTGTTGGATCAGATAGTGTTGTGATACCTATTCAGTGTGAATATTATGCCCTTGAGGGAGTTAGTCAACTTATGAATACTATTAAATTAGTAAATTCTAGTTTAAATCCTGATTTAGAAGTTGAAGGAGTAGTCCTAAGTATGTTTGATGGCAGAACTAACCTTTCAATAGAGGTAGTCGACGAAGTTAAGAAGTTTTTTAGAGGAAAAGTATATACTTCAATTATCCCTAGAAATGTTAGGCTTGCAGAGGCACCTAGCCATGGTCTGTCCATTATTGAATATGATCCAAAATCCAAGGGAGCAGAAGCATATATGGAACTAGCTAAGGAGTTTTTAGATTATATCGAGGAGTGATATTAATGTCAGTGAAAAAGAGAGGATTGGGAAAAGGACTTTCCGCACTGATTCCAGATGAACCTATTGTAGATTCACTGCGTGTAGAGAATGGTGAAGAGAGAGTTATGTTTATAGATATTTCACTTGTTGAACCTAATGTAGACCAACCTAGGAGAGATTTTGATGAGGAAGCTTTAAATGAATTGGTTCAATCGGTTTTAAAGCATGGCATACTTCAACCTATCATAGTAAGAAAGAAAAACAACGGATATGAAATAGTTGCAGGTGAAAGGCGATGGAGAGCAGCTAAGGAGGCAGGGTTAAAGGAAGTACCTGCTTTAATCAAGGATCTAAACCAACTAGAAGTGTCACAGATTGCTTTGATTGAAAACTTACAAAGAGAGGACTTAAATCCAGTAGAAGAAGCTCTTGCTTATAAAAACTTGACAGAGAAATATAAATTAACACAAGAAGAAATATCACAAGCTGTTGGCAAAAGCAGGCCATATATTTCAAATGTAATGAGGCTCTTAAATCTCGAGGATGAAATTATAGAAATGATTTCTATTGGAAATATTTCAAGTGGACATGGGAGAGCGCTTCTTGCAATAGAAGACGGGAATACTAGAATTAAGTTAAGTCAGGTTATAGTTGAAAAGAGTCTAAGTGTTCGAGAAACCGAAAAACTTGTAAGAGAACTTATTGAGAGCAAAGGGAAGAAGAGTACTAAGGAGAAAACAAAAAAAGGCCCTTGTCAGGACCCGGTTATTCTAGAAATTGAAGAATCTTTGAGAAAGTTTTTTGGTACAAAGGTAACTGTTACAAAAGGAAGTAAAAAAGGGAAAATAGAGATTGAATACTATAGTGAGGACGATTTAGAGAGGATAATAGAGCTGCTTCCTTAAATGTTTTTGTCAGAAAGAAAAAATGTTTCACGTGAAACATAAAAATTTAATAGTGTGAATATAAACATAAGGGTTAGTTTAACTAACCCTTATGTTTTGACCAAATCTGACCATTAAAAAGGTTGATCAGGAAACAAAATAAAATTAATGAAATAATAATAAGGATCAAAGAATATAATTCAAGGCTCTTAACGTTTTTGTCAAGAAAAAGAAGGTAGGTCTAAGGTGTTTATCACCAGAATAAAAAGATTAATAGCAAGTAAACAAAAGAATATAGCGGATCATCAGCAGAGCAATTACACAAAGGGACAATTAATTCCATATATAAAACAGCATTGTTCTGGTATAATTATATTAGTAGTAAGCATTAAAACTTCGTTTTAGGAGGTATCGGGCACAAGATGGAGGTTATAATTTTTCAAGTAGACGCCTTTACTAGCAAGCTTTTTGGTGGAAATCCTGCAGGTGTAGTTCCAGAGTCTAAAAATTTATCAGAAAAAGATATGCTAAGAATAGCTAACGAAATGAACCTTTCAGAAACAGCCTTTGTTAATAGAATAGATGAAGACAGATTTGAGGTGAGATTTTTCACGCCTAAATGCGAGGTGGATTTATGCGGACATGCTACCATAGCAACTTTTTATGTGTTAGGGGAAAAAGGATACATTAGGAATGAAGGTAGAAGCAAGGTTTTAATAACACAAAAGACTAAAGCAGGCATTCTTCCTGTTGAACTATACTATGAAAACGATGAAATTATTAAGGTCCTAATGCATCAAGGAAAGCCTGAGACTTTCGGAAAAATAGAGAATACAGAGGAAATATCAGAAATCCTAGGTATAAGTAAAGAGCAAATAGGAATCAGAAAATTTGATATAGCACCAGAAATAATAAGTACAGGAATTAAAGATATAATTGTTCCTGTAAAAGACAAAGAAACATTAAGAAAATTAAAAATAGACTTTAAAGGAATGGACCACTATTGTACCAAAAGGGATTTAGTTGGTATGCACGTTTTTGCCTTAGACAAGGTTGATGACAACAGAGTTCATTGTAGGAACTTTGCACCAGCTGTGGGGATACCAGAAGAATCTGCAACAGGGACAGCTAATGGTGCATTGATATATTATATGAGAAGAAATAAAATCCTTAAATCTAACGCAATAATAGCAAACCAAGGAAATGATATGGGTAGACCAAGTGAAATTTTTTGTGAAATACATGGAACAAAAGAAAGTGAGACAATCATAAAAGTAGGAGGCACAGCTGTAATAGTAATGGAAGGTATAATTAAATATTAAAAGAGTCCTTCTTCTCCCATTTATTGATATTTCTTAACAATTTCCATAAGAGCCCATATTGCGAAACAATGCAGTCCATAGATTGACAGTTGTTTGATACTAATGTATAATTATCTTGTATTTTTCAAGGGAAGACAGTGGTTTATTGCTATGAGTCTTTCTTTGAAAAATCTCAGAAGCACTTATAATTGTATTCAGACATAAGAGTTATTGCTTAGATTTAATTATATAAACCAAAGATAAGAATATTGAATATATCTAAGTTTTTAGGCCATTAGCACTAAATTATTTATATGCTCACAGTACTATTAAAAGTGAGTTAATTATAAAAAAATATAGGGGGGCTCTGTTAAATGGATTTCAAGTTTGACTGGAAACAAAACGAAGAAAAGGTTAAAAAACTACAACAAATAATTACGAAACATAAAGACATTAAAGGAGCGGTAATGCCTGTACTTCACGAGGCGCAACATCTATTTGGATACTTGCCTATAGAAGTACAAACCATAGTTTCTGAAGGACTAAATGTTCCACTTGCTGAGATTTATGGCGTAGTAACGTTTTACTCACAATTCACATTGATACCAAAAGGACAATATAATATTGGAGTGTGCCTAGGTACTGCATGTTATGTAAAAGGCTCACAGGCAATAGTAGACAAAATCAAAGAAAAGCTTAAGCTTCAAGTAGGAGGCACTACACCAGACAGAAAATTCTCATTAGAAGCAACTAGGTGTATAGGGGCTTGTGGGTTAGCACCTGTAATGACTGTAAATGAGAATGTATATGGAAGGTTAAAGGCAGAAGAAGTTGAAGGAATCCTAGAAAAATATTTGAAATAAGGTAGGCTTATAATTTTAAAATGCTTTGGAGGTGTATTCATGAAATCGTTAGAAGATTTAAGAAAGATTAGAGAAGAAGCTTTTGAAAAGATTGACTTAAGAGGTCAAGATTCAACTACTAGAATAGTGATAGGAATGGCAACTTGTGGGATTTCTGCAGGTGCAAGACCAGTTCTAATGTCAATAATAGAAGAAGTGAACACCAGAAAATTGAACGAGGTTACAGTAACACAAACTGGCTGTATAGGTGTTTGTAGATTGGAGCCTATAGTAGAAGTATACAGAAAAGGCGAAGAAAAGGTAACCTATGTAAATATGGATGCTGAAAAAGCAAAAAGAGTAGTTGCGGATCATATTGTAAATGGAAGAATAGTGAGTGAGTATACCATTGGTGCTCAAGAAAACATTTAGTATAAAAGAATAAAAAGAGAACTACATTAATGAAATGCTAGAGAATTAAGTATAGGATATTAGTTTTTCTAAGATAGATATACCATTATAATAGAAAAATGAGTAGTGTTTAAAGATTTTTTGTTAAATAATTAACATCTCTTGTTCAGACAAAACATTATATATGTTTCAAAATATTTTGATACAAACAAAGCAAGGGGGAAAAACAATGGAAATGTATAGGTCACATGTCTTGATATGTGGAGGTACAGGTTGTACTTCTTCAAGATCAGATAAGATAGAAGATAAGTTTAATGAAGTATTAAAAGAAAGAGGACTAGATAATGAAATAAAAGTAGTTAGAACTGGATGCTTCGGGCTATGCGAAGCAGGACCGATAGTAATAGTATATCCAGAAGGTGCTTTTTACAGCCATATTAAGGTTGAAGACGTAGATGAAATAGTGGAAGAACATTTATATAAAGGAAGAATAGTTAAAAAACTATTGTACAAAGATTCAGTAGACGAAGATACAATTAAATCTATTGACCAAGTAGATTTTTATAGCAAGCAAAAGCGAATAGCTTTAGATAACTGTGGAGTTATTAATCCTGAAGATATTACAGAATATATTGCTTTCAATGGATATCAAGCTTTAGGAAAAGCAGTTACTGAGATGACTCCTGGGCAAGTTGTAGATACCTTGAAAGCTTCTGGTTTAAGAGGTAGAGGCGGAGCAGGATTCCCAACAGGACTTAAATGGCAATTTGCAGCTGATGCAAAGGGAGACCAAAAATACGTTCTATGTAATGCTGATGAGGGAGACCCAGGTGCATTTATGGATAGAAGTATTCTAGAGGGAGATCCTCATGCGCTTGTAGAAGCTATGGCGCTAGCAGGTTACGCTATTGGCTCAAATCAAGGATACGTATATATAAGAGCAGAATATCCTATAGCTGTTAAGAGATTACAGATTGCCATAGATCAAGCGAAGGAAAACGGATTGCTTGGAAAGAATATCTTTGACACTGATTTTAGCTTTGACATGGAAATAAGGCTTGGTGCAGGAGCATTTGTTTGTGGTGAAGAGACAGCCCTTATTGCATCAATTGAAGGTGAAAGAGGAATGCCTAGAAACAAACCACCCTTCCCTGCAAATAAAGGATTGTGGCAAAAGCCTACATTAATAAACAATGTTGAGACTTATGCAAATATTCAACAAATA
>JBBAFY010000017.1:0-34667 GCA_041655135.1 Tissierellales bacterium | reverse complement strand
AGCTTATTGTGATAGCTGTGACTATGCTGCAACAGATGAAAAGGCAAACTGTCTATATGAAGTTAACCCCTTTACAGAGGAAAAGCTTCAACAAGAAAAGGTTCATACACCAAATGCTAAGACAATAGAAGAAGTATCAAAATTCTTTGATAAATCTCATGAAAGCTTTGTAAAAACTCTTTTATACATGGCTAAAGATAAAGTAGTAGCAGTACTTATACCAGGGAACAGAGAGCTAAATGAAATAAAATTAGTTAAGGTATTAGGGGTTCTAGAGCATGAGTTAATGATGGCAGATCCAGATACAGTAAAAGAAGTAACAGGGGCAGAAGTAGGATTTGCTGGTCCAATCCATCTAAAGAAAGATATAAAAATTATAGTTGATTCTAGAGTTACAAAGATGAGCAATTTTATAGTAGGTGCTAATGAGAACGACTATCATATCAAGAATATAAATTACGGTAGAGATTTTGAAGGAGAAGTAGTAGAGGACATTCTTTTAGTACAAGAGGGAGATAAATGTCCTAAGTGTGAAGCGGCACTTAAGATGGATAGAGGAATAGAGGTAGGCAATATATTCCAATTAGGATTAAAATACAGTAACGCTCTAAAGGCAACGTTCTTAGATGAAAATGGAAAAGAACAAAAAATATTTATGGGTTCTCATGGTGTAGGTGTAACAAGAACAGCTTCCGCTATAATAGAGCAATTTCATGATGAACATGGAGTTATATGGCCACTATCAGTAGCGCCATATCATGCAGTAGTCACTATAGTAAATGTAAAGAATGAAGAACAAGTTGCCCTAGGCGAAAAATTATATAATGAACTTTCAAAATCAGGATTAGATGTACTAATCGATGATAGAAATGAAAGAGCAGGGGTTAAATTTAAGGATGCAGATTTAATTGGTGTTCCAATTAGAATCACAGTTGGAAAAAGAGCAAATGAAGAAATCGTAGAGTTCTCTTTAAGAAGAGAAGGAGAAAAGACTGAAATTAGTGTAAATGAAATAATGGATAGAATTAGAGCAGAGTTTGCTTATCAAGGATTAGAAGTTTAGACAAAAGCTACCCTTTTAGGGTAGCTTTTTGTAGGCTATGAGTGGCCTAAATCCAGAAGTTCTACTTAACATATATAGAGTTTTTAGAATATCCTTTCTCTACTTTGTCAATCCTAACATTATCTATGTGTGTTAGGAGGAGAAAAATGGATAGGAATAGAAGAAGAACAAATTATAGAAGTAGATTTTCGTTTTTATCAATTGGCTGGTGGATGATGCACATTATTTTATTACTACTAGTTTTTTACCTTATTAGAAGATTCTAATGCATTTCTAGCAAAGAAAGCAATATTTCTTGATACAATAAAATTAGTATTATATAATATAGAAATATGAACAGGAAAATTTTTTGGGAGGTTTTAAGATGTCTGAGGTGAGAGTTAGATTTGCACCTAGCCCTACAGGGTATTTACATATTGGTAGTCTAAGAACAGCTCTTTATGACTATTTATATGCAAAAAATAAAGGTGGGAAATACATACTTAGAATAGAAGATACAGATCAAACAAGATATGTAGACGATTCAATAGAGAAAATGCTCGAGGTTTTATCTTGGTCAGGAGTAATACATGACGAGGGAGTCTTTATAGAAGATGGCAAATTAGTTCAAAAAGGCGAATACGGACCATATATACAATCAGAAAGACTTCATATATACAAGGAATATATAGAGGAATTATTAGCAAAAGGACATGCTTATTATTGTTTCTGTGATAAAGAAAGACTTGAAAAAATAAGAGAAGAGCAAAAAGAAAAAGGTTTAATGCTTGGATATGATGGGTATTGTAGAGATATAAGCATTGAAGAAGCAAAGAAGCGAATAGAAGCAGGAGAAGAGTATGTAATCAGGCTTAAGTTACCAAAGAACAGAGATATAGTATTTAATGATATAATAAGAGGAAAGATAACAATAAACACAAAGGATTTAGACGATCAAGTCCTTATTAAATCTGATGGATTTCCTACCTATCATTTTGCAGTAGTAGTAGATGACTATCTCATGAAAATAACTCATATAGTAAGAGGAGAAGAATGGCTACCATCAGCTCCAAAGCACGCATATTTATTTGAAGCATTTGGATGGGAAACACCAGAATTTGTCCACTTACCTACAGTATTAAATAAAGAAAAGAAAAAGCTAAGTAAAAGACATGGAGATGTTTCTGTAGAGGATTTTAGAGCAAAAGGATATTTGCCTGAGGGACTCATAAATTATCTTGCATTAGTAGGCTGGAGCCCAGAAGACAACCAAGAATTCTTTACAATGGACCAATTAATTGAACAGTTCTCCTTTGATAGAGTCTCTAATACGGGTGGAGTTTTTGATAAAGATAAGCTTGATTGGGTAAACGGACATTATATAAGAAATGCTGATGTAGATGAGCTTACGAAACTAGCTATACCACATCTTCTAAATGTTGGCGATATTACAGAGGAAGATGTAAACAATAGATATGATTGGATAAAGCTTTTAGTATCAACTCTCCAAGAAAGAATATCATATATAGCAGAGATAGTAGAAAAGGCACAGTTCTATTTTGATAATGAAGTAAAACCAGAAAACGAAGAAGTAAGTGAGATGCTTAAGGGAGACCAGGTACCATCTTTACTTCTAGCATTTAGGGAAGAACTATTACAAATAGATGAAGTAGATGATGAGTTTGCTACCACTATAATGAAGAAGATACAAAAAAGCACAGGAGTGAAAGGCAAAAACTTATTTATGCCCATAAGGTCTGTATTAACTGGACAGTTACATGGACCAGATTTAGATAAGATTATTCTAATTTTAGGGAAACAAAACATACTTAGTCGCATAGAATATGTAGAAAACCAATTGAATTAGTCTTTAATAGAAAAGCTACTGTCATAATTAAGGTCTTTAAGAAGTTTTATAGATAGGAAAGAGATCTTGAAAAATGAACAGATTAAAATAGGTATTGTCAAATCTTTTTATATTTAGTATTATGTTATAATAACATTAGTGAACAGAATTATTGTTAAAAAGTTATGATAAGGTAAAGTAAATCTACTACACTTACAGAGAGGGGCTTTTATAAGCTGAGAGAAGCCTCGGGTCAATTTTAGATCGAAGTGCACCTTTGAACTGTTGCCTGAAACATAGTAGGGTTAACCGGTATAGCACCGTTATAGCTTTCGAGTTGAGGCATATTTGCCTAATTAGAGTGGAACCGCGGAATTAAACCGTCTCTTTACATTAGTATTGAGGCGGTTATTTTTTATGACCTAACCCGATTGTTTCGGATGCTTTTCCGAAAGAATCGATGGTAGGTCAAACGCACCAAGCACCAAATTTATGCGAGTGATAACGAGCAAATAAATTTGTGTAGCTTGACTGCGAAATGTATAACCCGATTGTTTCGAGACTGGGAAATGATCTAACTGAAATAATGTCAATAAAAAGTATTTAGAAAGGAAAGGAAATATTATGTTTAAACATTTGAAAGCGGATATCAAAGCCGTAAGAGAAAGAGACCCTGCAGCGAAAAGTCTATTAGAGGTACTATTTTGTTATCCAGGACTTCATGCAATTATGTTTCACAGAGTTGCTCACTGCTTTTATAAAAGAAGATTTTTCTTCATTGCAAGACTTATTTCATCAATATCTAGATTTTTTACAGCCATTGATATACATCCGGGCGCAAAGTTTGGTGAAGGAGTCTTCATTGACCATGGAATAGGTGTAGTAATAGGTGAAACTGCTGAAGTAGGTAATAACGTAACTATATATCAAGGGGTGACCCTTGGAGGAACAGGGAAAGATGTAGGGAAAAGACATCCTACTATAGGAAACAATGTAGTGGTAAGTAGTGGAGCCAAGGTACTTGGACCTTTTAGAGTAGGAGATAATTCTAAGATTGGTGCAGGCTCAGTAGTATTAAAGGAGGTGCCATCAAACTGCACTGTAGTTGGGGTTCCAGGTAGGATTGTAGTAAAAGAGGATAGAAAAATTTCGTTAGTTGGTACTGATATTGATCTAGACCAAGTAAGACTTCCTGACCCTGTAGCACAAGAATTAGAAAACTTAAAGAAGAGAATATCTGAGTTAGAGAACTATATCTATAATTCAACAAGGAGAGATAATGATGAGGCTTTATAACACATTAAAAAGAAAAAAAGAAGAGTTTGTACCTATTAAGCAAGACAAAGTTACTATTTATGTATGTGGACCAACAGTATATAATTATATACATGTAGGAAATGCACGACCCTTAGTAGTATTTGACGTGCTAAGGAGATATTTAGAATATAAAAAATTTACTGTAGATTATCTGGTGAACTTTACTGATATTGATGATAAACTTATAAATAAGGCAAAAGATGAAGGAACTACTGTAAAAGAAATTGCAGAAAAATTTATAGGAGAATACTTACATGATGCAAAAGGACTATTATTAAAAGAAGAATCAACAAATCACCCTAAGGCAACTGAACATATAAGAGATATAGTTGATTTTATTCAGGAGCTTATAGAGAAGGATTATGCTTATAGCACTAATGGTGATGTATATTTTAATATATCAAAGCTAGAAGACTATGGAAAGCTATCAAAGAAAAATATCGATGATTTAGTGTCTGGAGCTAGGGTGGAAGTGAATGAAATCAAGAGAAATCCTATGGACTTCACTTTATGGAAGGGTGCAAAACCAGGAGAGCCTTCATGGGAAAGTCCTTGGGGAAAAGGAAGACCGGGCTGGCATATAGAGTGTTCAGTTATGGCAAGAAGATACCTAGGAGATACTATAGATATACATGCTGGTGGAGAGGATTTGCAGTTCCCTCACCATGAAAACGAAATCGCACAAAGTGAGAGTCTTACTGGCAAGCCTTTTGCAAACTATTGGCTTCACAATGCAATGATTAATGTTGAAAATCAAAAGATGTCAAAATCACTAATGAATTTCTTTACAATTAGAGAAATTAGCAAAGAATTTGATTTAGAAGTATTAAGGTTTTTCATACTTTCTGCTCATTATAGAAAACCAGTTAATTTTAGCAGAGAATTTGTTGACCAGGCAAAAAACGGGTTGGAAAGACTATATAATGGCAAAGAAAACTTAGAGTATCTAATTAATAACACTAAAGAAAAAGCATTGTCAGATGAAGACATTAGAATAAAAGAAGAGATAATTGGACTTAAAGATAAATTTATTGATAGTATGGATGATGACATTAATACTGCTGATGCAATATCTTCATTATTTGAAATAGTAAAAGTAGGCAACACTAAATTAAGCCAAGATTCACCTAAAGATTTAGTCATATTTGCCCATGAGGTTTTAATAGAACTTAGCCAAATACTAAACATATTAAACCAAAAAGAGGAACTTTTAGATGAAGAAATTACTGAGCTTATTGAAAAAAGAAAAGAAGCAAGAAAAAACAAAGATTTTAAACTATCTGATGAAATAAGAGACCAACTAAAGGATAAAGGAATAATTCTGGAGGATACAAAAGACGGAGTAAAATGGAAGAGGGTTAGATAATATTGGGAAAAGATCTGTTTGATGGACTTAAACACATATGCAAGAACTGGGGAGTAGATATTAAAATGCTATCTCCTCTGCAACTTGCCTATATAGGTGATGCAGTTTACGAACTTTTTGTAAGAACCTATTTAATAGGAACAAAAAACATATCTGTTAATGAGCTCCATAAAGAAGCTATTGAATACGTTAAGGCTAAAGCACAGGCAGATATAATTCATTATTTGGAAGATAAGCTAACAGAAGAAGAGTGGCAATTGGTCAAAAGAGGAAGAAATGCAAAGTCAGGCTCTGCGCCTAAAAATGCAAACCTTTTAGATTATAGATATGCAACTGGCTTTGAAACATTAATAGGCTTCTTATATCTTAATGGGAAATACGAAAGAATTTTAGAGATTTTTGGTATGATAATAAACGAAGAAGGATGTTAATAATAAGGAGGAGTATAAATGCTTAAGGTAAGCTTACTAAGGTATACACAGGAAGCAGAAAAGCTTGTAGCTGCTGCTGCAAAGCTATGTTACTCATCAGTAGGGGTAGAGGATATAGAAGAAAAGCTCGATAATGAGAAGACACAAGACTTCATAAATATGCTTATGGAGCTAGGCCACGAATCACCAATTGAGCATGTATCCTTTACATTTGGTGTTGAAGGAGTAAGTAGAGTTCTCACTCACCAACTAGTGAGACATAGGATAGGGGCATCATATTCACAGCAATCTCAGAGATATGTAAAATTGCAGCAATTTGAGTACATAATACCACCATCAATTGAGGATATACCTGATGCAAAAGCAAAGTTTATCCAAGCTATGGAGCAGGACCAAAAATACTATAATGAGCTGACAGATATATTGTTTAAAGAACATTATGAAAAACTTATACAAGCAGGAAGAAGCCAGGATAAGGCTAAAAAAGACGCAGAAAAAATGGCTATTGAAGATGCTAGATATGTGTTCCCTAATGCATGTGAAACCAAGATAGTGTTTACAATGAATGCAAGAGCATTGTTTAACTTCTTTAATAAAAGGTGTTGCAATAGAGCACAATGGGAAATAAGAGAGTTAGCTACAGAAATGCTAAAAAAGGTAAAAGAAGTAACACCATCACTATTTAAATACTCCGGTCCAGGCTGTGTAAACGGCCCATGCCCAGAAGGAAAAATGACTTGTGGAGAGATTAAACAAGTAAGAGAAAAATTTAAAACTCTCTAGAAAATAGAATTTCAAAGTAGATATGACAGGATAGAGTGATTACTAGCAATAATACAGTTGTAAAATTTTACCGGCACCACAGAAATAATTATACGAGGTGAAAAAAATGAGACAAGAAGGCTATGTAGAAGGACGTAATCCCGTAATAGAAGCCATAAAAGGTGACAGAGAAATAGATAAAATACTAATTGCAAAAGGCTCAGAACAAGGCTCCATACAAAAAATAATCGGAATGGCAAAAGAAAAGAAAATAGTATTACAATACGTAGAGAAAGCAAAACTAGATGGAATGTCAGAAACCAAAGCTCACCAAGGGGTAATAGCATTAGTTACACCATATTCATATAAAACAGTAGAAGATATAATGAAAACAGCAGAAGATAAAAGTGAAGATCCATTCATTATAATACTAGATGAAATAGAAGACCCACATAATCTAGGCGCAATAATTCGTACAGCAGAATGTGCAGGAGCCCATGGCGTAATAATACCAAAAAGAAGAGCCGTAGGCCTTACACCAGTAGCTATAAAAGCTTCCTCAGGGGCGGTAGAGCATATAAATGTGGCCAAGGTGCCTAATATTGCATCTACCATAGATGACCTCAAAAAAAGTGGAATATGGATATATGGGGCAGATATGGGGGGAGAACAAAGCTACTTCCAAAGAGATTTAACAGGACCTATAGCAATAGTCGTAGGAAGCGAGGGAAAAGGAATAGGCAGATTAATAAAAGAAAAATGCGACTTTTTAGTTAAGATACCGATGCTAGGAAAAATATCTTCTTTAAATGCTTCAGCTGCTGCATCTGTTATTATGTATGAAGTATTAAGACAAAGGAGTTTAAAAGAGTGATATGAGGGGCGGCACAAAGGAGTACCTCTTTGTTGATGGGTACAATATCATAAATAACTGGAGCAATCTAAGAGAGTTGTCAAAGCAGAACCTAGAAAACGCTAGGAATGAATTAATTGATATAATGGCAGAATATCAGTCGTATACAGGTATAAAAATCATCATAGTTTTTGATGCACATCTAGTGAAAGGAAGCCTGGAAAAAAAAGAAAGCTTAAAAGGAATAGATATTGTATATACAAAAGAAAAAGAGAGTGCAGACCACTATATAGAAAGGACCTTAGACCTAATTGGAAGGACAAAAAAAGTTAGAGTGGCTACATCAGACTGGATTGAACAACAGGTCATAATGGGTAGAGGAGGGACAAGGATTTCTGCTAGAGAGCTTAGGCTTGAAGTAGAGCATCACAAAGAGATAATTAGAAAAAAAAATAAAGCAACTAATGAAACAAACGATCTATTAATAGGAAGATTAGATAAAAAAACATTAGAGAAGCTTGAAAAATTAAGAAAGAACAAGTAAATAGGTTGACTACAACTTTAAATAACTATATAATGATTATATGCTTAAAGGGTTTTAAACAATATGCTGGAGGGGATGCTAGTGGGATTTAGTATATACAAGGATTTGTCAGACGTAGTTTTAGATGATGAGAAAGTAATTGATGATGCTAGAGATGGTGACCCTGAGGCACTAGAATATCTTATAATAAAATATAAGAACTTTGTACGAGCTAAAGCCAGATCCTACTTTCTGATTGGGGCAGATAAAGAGGATATAATACAAGAAGGAATGATAGGTCTATATAAGGCTATACGTGATTACAATCAGGACAAGCTTACATCCTTTAGAGCTTTTGCTGAGCTGTGTATAACAAGGCAAATAATAACCGCAATAAAGACCGCAACGAGGCAAAAACATATACCATTAAATTCCTATATATCGTTAAACAAACCTATTTATGACGAAGAATCAGATAGAACTCTTCTTGATGTACTTACAGGAGCAAAGATAACTGACCCAGAAGAACTAATAATCAGTAGGGAAGAGCTACAAAGCATAGAGAGCAAAATAGGCGAGATTTTGAGTGATTTAGAATGGGAAGTGTTGATGTCATACCTTGAAGGGAAGTCCTATCAAGAGATAGCGGTAGATTTGAAAAGGCATGTAAAGTCAATAGATAACGCTCTTCAAAGAGTGAAAAGAAAATTGGAAAGATATTTAGAAGTTAAAGATGCATAGACTCAACCATTTTTTTGTCTATTGACATAAAATCAAGCTAATAGTAAAATCATTTAGTGGTGTTATAGATGCCCATGTAGCTCAGGAGGTAGAGCACTTGCATGGTAAGCAAGAGGTCAGCGGTTCGAGTCCGCTCGTGGGCTCCAACTAATGGCAATTGAAATGTGGAGACGTTGCGAAACGCCAGGGAGTGTTTGCTTAAGACTATAATAGTTCTGACATAAACAGATATTTAGATATATTAACTTAAAAATACTAATACATATTAGTGTACTTGAAACTTATATTTAAGGAGGAAAAGAAAAATGGGAAAAGCAAAATTCGAAAGAAATAAACCACACGTAAATATTGGAACAATAGGACACGTTGACCACGGTAAAACAACATTAACAGCAGCAATAACAGCAGTATTAAACAAAAGATTTGGAACAGGTGAATTTGTTGACTATGCAAATATAGACAAAGCACCAGAAGAGAGAGAAAGAGGAATCACAATATCAACATCACACGTAGAGTATGAAACAGCAAACAGACACTACGCACACGTTGACTGTCCAGGTCACGCTGACTACGTTAAGAACATGATAACAGGAGCAGCACAAATGGACGGAGCAATACTAGTATGTTCAGCAGCAGATGGCCCAATGCCACAAACAAGAGAACATATACTATTATCAAGACAAGTTGGAGTACCAACAATAGTAGTATTCTTAAACAAAGAAGACATGGTAGATGACGCAGAGCTAATCGAGCTAGTAGAAATGGAAGTAAGAGAATTGCTATCAGAATATGATTTTGATGGAGACAATACACCAATCATAGTAGGATCAGCATTAAAAGCATTAGAAGATCCAGACGGACCATGGGGAGACAAAATAGTTAAATTAATGGAAGCAGTAGATGAGACAATCCCAACACCAGCAAGAGCGACAGACAAACCATTCCTAATGCCAGTAGAAGACGTATTTACAATCACAGGAAGAGGAACAGTAGCAACAGGAAGAGTAGAAAGAGGAGTACTAAAAGTACAAGACCAAGTACAAATAGTAGGCTTAACAGAAGAGCCAAGAACAGTAGTATGTACAGGAATAGAAATGTTCAGAAAGTTATTAGACGAAGCGCAAGCAGGAGATAACGTAGGAGCATTACTAAGAGGAGTACAAAGAACAGACATCGAAAGAGGTCAAGTACTAGCAAAACCAGGAAGTATAATACCACATACAAAATTCAAAGCAGAAGTATACGTACTAACAAAAGAAGAGGGTGGAAGACATACACCATTCTTTGATGGATATAGACCACAATTCTACTTTAGAACAACAGACGTAACAGGCTCAATCAAGTTACCAGAAGGAGCAGAAATGGTAATGCCAGGAGACAACGCAACATTTACAATAGAACTGATCACACCAATTGCAATGGAAGAAGGATTAAAATTCTCAATTCGTGAAGGTGGAAGAACAGTAGGCGCTGGAGTTGTAGCTGAAATAGCAAAATAATTTAGTGACATAAATGACAAACATTAGAAGAGGGGGACACCCCTTCTTTTAATGTTTTATATGTTAATAAAAACAGAAATACTATGTATTTCAAAATTTCTTTAAAAAAAACAAAAAAAGTTTAAATAAGTACTTGAGTTTTAGTCTAATATATTATAAAATGTTATGGTATGCAGTAGACATGCGATGAAGCAAGAGGTTGCTTATTTAACAAATAAATAAGGGAATTTTTGCGGAGAATGTCCGGCTTAGATTCGGGCGACAAGGGATAGCTATGCACAAAAAACCACAAAACACCCGGTTGAGTGTATCGGCACTCATTGTCGCATGTACATTAAAAACATGCGATAGTAAGGAGGGAATTTTAATGTCAAACAAACAAAAAATAAGAATCAGATTAAAGGCTTATGATCACGAAATCCTTGATTCATCAGCACAAAAGATTGTAGAAACTGCTAAGAGAACTGGTGCAAATGTTTCAGGCCCAATTCCACTACCAACTGAAAAGCAGATAATTACAATACTAAGAGCTGTTCATAAATACAAGGATTCTAGAGAGCAGTTCGAGCAAAGAACTCATAAGAGATTAATCGATATCTTAAATCCTACACCAAAGACAGTAGATTCATTAATGAAGCTTAATCTACCAGCTGGCGTAGACATAGAAATTAAATTATAAGAATACAAGTAGAGAAATAAAATAAATACACTCTGCTTAGTATGATTACACATAAGTGTAATCCGCTGTAAGATTTCAGGAGGTGTAAAGATGAAAAGTATACTAGGTAAAAAAGTTGGAATGACACAAATATTTACTGAAGATGGAATAGTAATTCCAGTTACAGTAATCCAAGTGGGACCAATGACAGTTATTCAGAAAAAAACTATAGAAAAAGATGGTTACAATGCGATCCAAGTAGGTTATGGTCAAGTTAAAGAAAAAAGAGTTAACAAACCATTAAAGGGTCACTTTGGAAAGGCAAACGAAGAAGTTAAGAAATATTTAAGAGAAATTAGATTTGATAACATAGATGGATATGAAATAGGTCAAGAAATAAAAGCTGACATATTTGCAGTAGGCGAAAGAGTAGATGCTACTGGAACATCTAAAGGTAAGGGATTCCAAGGTAACATAGTGAGACACAATCAACACAGAGGACCTATGACTCACGGTTCTAAATACCATAGAGGAATAGGCTCAATGGGTGGCTCAGCTACTCCAGCAAGAATTATAAAAGGTAAGAAAATGCCAGGACATATGGGACATGAGAGAGTAACAGTACAAAACTTAGAGATTGTAAGAGTAGATGCAGAAAAGAACTACTTATTAGTTAGAGGTGCTGTTCCAGGACCAAAAGGCGGACTAATTACAATAAAAGAAACTGTAAAGGCTTCAAAGTAAGTTCTTTAGGAAAGGAGGAAGTTAGATGCCAAAGGTAGCTTTATATAACGTATCAGGCCAACAAATTGGTGATATAGAGTTAAACGATGCAGTGTTTGGAGTTGAAGTAAACCAACATGTTTTATACGAAGCTGTAAAGAATCAGCTTGCAAATAAAAGACAAGGTACACAATCAGCTAAAACAAGAGCAGAGGTAAGAGGTGGAGGAAAGAAACCTTGGAGACAAAAAGGAACTGGTAGAGCTCGTCAAGGAAGTATTAGAGCACCACAATGGATAGGTGGTGGAGTAGTATTTGCTCCAAAACCAAGAGATTATAGCTATTCTATTCCTAAAAAGGTTAAAAGATTAGCTATGAAGAGTGCATTAAGTTCAAAGGTTGAAAGCAAAGAAATAATAATATTAGATGAATTAAATCTAACTCAACCTAAAACAAAAGATATGTTAAATATTTTGAAAAATATTAATTCTAACAAAAAGGCATTAATAGTTATGTCAGAAAAAAATGAAAATGTAATCAAATCAGCAAACAATATACCAGGAGTTCAAACTACTTTAACAAATACTCTTAATGTATATGACATATTAAAATACGATTCATTTATCATAACTAAGGATGCTGTTAAAAAAGTGGAGGAGGTGTATGCATAATGCGTAATCCACACGACATTATAAGAAAGCCTATAGTAACAGAGAGAAGTATGGACGATATGGCAGATGGTAAATATACCTTTGTTGTAGATAAAAAATCTAACAAGACAGAAATCAAGAATGCTGTTGAGAAGGTATTCGGCGTAAAGGTTGAAAAAGTAAACACTATGCTTATAGAAGGTAAAGTGAAAAGACAAGGAGCTCACGAGGGCAAAAGGCCAGATTGGAAAAAGGCTGTTGTAACCCTTACTAAAGATAGTAAAGGCATAGAGTTCTTTGAAGGCATGTAATTTTTAATTGCAAGTAAGAGGAGGGAAATAAATGGGTATCAAGAAATACAAAGCAACTTCGCCTGCAATTAGACAAATGACTGTTTCAACATTTGAAGAGATAACAAAAACAGAGCCTGAAAAGTCATTAGTTGTAAACTTAAATAGGCAAGCGGGAAGAAATGTCCACGGCAAAATCACAGTGAGACATAGAGGCGGCGGAGCTAAAAGAAAATATAGAATAATTGATTTCAAAAGAAATAAAGATGGAATACCTGGAAAGGTAGCTTCAATAGAGTATGATCCAAACAGAACAGCAAACATAGCACTAATTAACTATGCTGATGGAGAAAAAAGATATATACTTGCTCCACTAGGATTAAAGGTTGGAGACGTTATAGAATCAGGTGTAGGTGCAGACATTAAAGTAGGTAATGCACTACCATTGAAAAACATACCAGTTGGTACAATTATTCACAACATAGAATTAAAAGCAGGCAAAGGTGGTCAGCTAGTAAGATCAGCTGGAAACGAAGCACAGCTTATGGGTAAAGAAGGTAACTACGCTACTGTTAAACTACCATCTGGAGAATTTAGACTTATTAGAATTGAATGTAGAGCTACAATAGGTCAAGTAGGTAATATAGACCATGAAAATATAACGGTAGGTAAAGCAGGAAGAAAGAGACATATGGGCTTTAGACCAACAGTTAGAGGTAGCGTTATGAACCCTAACGATCACCCACATGGTGGGGGTGAAGGAAGAACTGGTATAGGTAGACCATCTCCAGTAACTCCTTGGGGTAAACCAGCATTAGGATATAAGACTCGTAAGAAAAACAAGAAGTCAAATCAATACATCGTTAGAGCGAGAAAGAAATAATCTTATAAAATTGATTAATCAGCTACAGCGATACTTTTATAAAGTACAAATAATATCGCATTGGGAGGAGGAACTTAAATGGGTAGATCCCTTAAAAAAGGACCATTTTGCGACGATCATTTATTAAAAAAGGTCGATGAATTAAATGAAAAGAATGATAAAAAAGTTATCAAAACTTGGTCACGTCGTTCAACAATATTTCCACAAATGGTAGGACACACTATAGCAGTACATGATGGAAGAAAACACATCCCAGTATATGTTACTGAAGATATGGTAGGACACAAGCTAGGTGAATTTGCTCCTACTAGAACGTTTAGAGGACACGCTGGTTCAGAAAAAACAACATCAGTTAGAAAGTAAGTAAGAAGGAGGGAACTTCGAGTGGAAGCTAGAGCTATCGCCAAATATATTCGTATTGCACCAAGAAAGGTGAACTTAGTGGCAGCTGAAATAAGAGGCAAAAATGTTGATGAAGCACTTGCTATCTTAAAATTCACGCCAAAAAGAGGCGCTAAACAATTAGAAAAAGTTCTTAGTTCAGCTATTGCAAATGCTGAAAATAATTTTGATATGGACAGAGAAAAGCTTTATGTGTATGAAGCTTATGGAAATCAAGGGCCTACGCTAAAAAGATGGAGACCAAGATCACAAGGTAGAGCATATCCAATTCTAAAAAGAACAAGTCATATTGGAATCGCCCTAAGAGAAAGAGAATAGAAAAGGAGGGATAAACAGATGGGCCAAAAAGTTAATCCACATGGATTGAGAGTAGGTATAATTAAAGATTGGGATTCAAAATGGTATGCTGATAGCAAACATTTCGGTGATCTTCTAGTAGAAGATGACAAAATCCGTAAATTTGTAAAAAAACAATTGTTTACTTCAGGAATATCAAGAATTGAAATAGAGAGAGCAGCTAACAGAGTTAAAGTTACTGTAAATACTGCTAAACCAGGAATGGTTATTGGTAAAGGCGGTCAAGGAGTAGAAGCCTTAAGAAAAAACCTAGAAAAACTTACAAAGAAAAATGTAACAGTAAATGTTGAAGAAATAAAAGTACCTGAATTAGATGCACAGTTAGTAGCTGAAAACATTGCGGGTCAACTTGAGCGAAGAGTATCATTTAGAAGAGCTATGAAGCAGGCTATCCAAAGAACTATGAGATCTGGAGCACAGGGAATAAAAACATCTGTAGCTGGTAGAGTTGGTGGCGCAGATATGGCTAGAACTGAAGGATATAGTGAAGGAACAATACCTCTTCAAACTTTAAGAGCAGATATAAGCTATGGATTTACCGAAGCAAATACAACTTATGGTAAGATAGGCGTTAAAGTTTGGATATATAAGGGTGAGGTTCTTCCTACTGCGAAGGTGGAACAAAAAAAAGTAGTAACAGAGAAATAGAGTAGTGTAGGAAGGAGGAAGTTAATATGTTAATGCCTAAAAGAGTAAAACGCCGTAGAGTACAAAGAGGAAGAATGACAGGTATAGCTACTCGAGGCAATAAGATTTCTTATGGTGAATTTGGATTACAAGCATTAGAACCAGCTTGGATTACTTCCAATCAAATAGAAGCAGCAAGAAGAGCAATGACAAGATATGTTAAGAGGGGCGGAAAGATCTGGATAAAAGTATTCCCTGACAAACCAGTAACACAAAAACCTGCAGAAACTCGTATGGGTTCTGGTAAAGGTTCACCAGAATACTGGGTAGCAGTAGTTAAGCCAGGAAGAGTTCTTTTTGAAATGGCTGGGATCCCAGAAGATACAGCTAGAGAGGCTATGAGACTAGCAGCCCATAAGTTGCCTATTAAAACTAAATTTGTCACTCGACAAGATGTAATTGAAGAGGGTGGTGAAGCTAATGAAAGCTAATGATATTCGTCAAATGACAGCGGGGGAACTCGACAACAAATTAAATGATTTAAAAGCTGAACTGTTTAATCTAAGATTTCAATTAGCTACTGGACAGCTTGATAACCCAATGAGAATCAAATCTGTTAGAAAAGATATTGCACGTGTAAAGACAATAATTCGAGAAAGAGAAATAAAACAGATTAACGCATAGCTTAACGGGAAAGGAGGAAAAGCCTTATGCAAAGAGGTAACAGGAAAGTTAGAACAGGTCGAGTTGTAAGTGATAAAATGGATAAAACAATCGTAGTTGCTATAGAAACTTTCGTTTCGCATCCATTATACGGAAAAATGGTTAAAAAGACTTCAAAATTTAAAGCACATGATGAAAACAATGAATGCAAAGCAGGCGATAAAGTTAAGATAATGGAAACTAGACCATTAAGCAGAGAAAAAAGATGGAGACTAGTAGAAATAATAGAAAAAGCAAAATAATCCTTGGTATTGACGAAAGGAGGGTAATAAATGTTACAACAAGAATCACGTATGAAAGTAGGAGATAATTCTGGTGCCAAAGAATTATTGATTATAAAAGTTTTAGGTGGAACACGTAGAAGATACGCTAATATAGGTGATGTAGTAGTAGCTACTGTTAAAAGTGCAACACCAGGCGGTGTTGTTAAAAAAGGTGAAATAGTTAAAGCTGTAATCGTAAGAAGCAAAAAAGGTGTTAGAAGAAGAGACGGAAGCTACATTAAATTTGATGAGAATGCAGCTGTTATAATCAAAGATGATAAATCTCCAATTGGAACTCGTATATTTGGACCAGTTACTAGAGAGCTAAGAGACGGGAACTACATGAAGATAATATCATTAGCACCTGAAGTGTTATAAGAGGAGGTGTAGACAATGCATGTAAAAAAAGGTGATACAGTAGTAGTTATATCAGGTAAAGATAAAGGTAAAAAAGGAAAAATCCTTGCTGCTTTGCCAAAGGACAATAGGGTTCTAGTAGAAGGTATAAATATACTTACAAAACATCAAAAACCAAAAGGGCAAATGCAACCAGGTGGGATAATTCACCAAGAAGGACCAATCCAAGTGTCCAATGTAATGCTATACTGTAACAAAGATAAGACAGGCGTTAGAGTTGGATATAAGGTTTTAGATAATGGAGACAAAGTAAGAGTCTGCAAAAAATGTGGTGAAGTTTTATAAAAAGCTACAGTTGAAGGGAGGTTTACAAAATGGCAGCACGCCTTAAAGATAAATATAAAAACGAAGTAGTTCCAGCATTAATGGAAAAGTTTAAATATGACAACATAATGGAAGTACCAAAACTTGAAAAGGTAGTTATTAACATGGGCTTAGGAGAAGCAAGAGACAACCCAAAACTACTAGAGTCAGCTGTAGAAGAGCTAGGAATCTTATCAGGACAAAAACCAGTAGTAATTAAAGCTAAAAAGTCTGTTGCTAACTTTAAAGTACGTGAAGGTATGCCAGTTGGTTCTAAGGTTACTCTAAGAGGACAAAAGATGTATGAGTTTCTTGATAAGCTTATGAACATAGCCTTACCAAGAGTTAGGGACTTTAGAGGAGTATCAGCTACATCATTTGATGGTAGAGGAAATTATGCTTTAGGAGTTAAAGAGCAGTTAATATTCCCTGAAATAGAATACGATAAGGTTGATTCTATAAAAGGAATGGATATAATCGTTGTTACAACAGCTAAAACTGATGAGGAAGCAAAAGAGTTCTTAGCACTTATGGGAATGCCCTTTAGAAAGTAAAGGAGGAGGCGAAAAAGAGTGGCTAAAAAATCAATGATAATCAAGCAAAGCAGAAAGCAAAAATTTAGTTCAAGAGAATATAATAGATGCAAGATTTGCGGAAGACCACATGCTTATTTAAGAAAATTCGGAGTTTGCCGTATTTGCTTCAGAGAACTAGCTTACAAGGGACAGATTCCTGGAGTAAAAAAAGCGAGCTGGTAATAGATTGTTAAAATGGAAGGAGGTAGACTCGAATGGTGATGACTGATCCAATTGCAGATATGCTTACAAGAATAAGAAACGGAAACAATGCAAAACATGAGACTGTGGATATCCCAGCTTCAAATATGAAAAAATCATTAGCTAAAATTCTTTTAGAAGAGGGATTTATAAAGGGTTATGATGTAATAGAAGATGCAAAACAAGGTATCTTAAGAGTTCAGCTAAAGTATGGAAAAGAGAATGAAAAAATAATCTCTGGCTTAAAAAGAATATCAAAACCAGGACTAAGAGTTTATGTAAAAAGTGATGAGATACCAAGAGTACTAGGAGGACTAGGAATAGCTGTCCTTTCTACATCAAAAGGTATAATAACAGATAAAACAGCAAGAAAAGAAAGCGTAGGCGGAGAAGTAATCTGCTACATTTGGTAATAGATATAAAAGACTGATTTAATGGAACAGGAGGTTAGATTCATGTCAAGAATAGGTTTAAAGCCGATAACTATACCAAGTGGCGTAGAGATTAATATCGATGCAAATAACTATGTAGTAGTTAAAGGCGCAAAAGGAAAGCTAGAACAACAGCTTGATAAAGAGATTCAAATCAATAAAGAAGAAAATGAAATTAATTTAGTTCGTCCAACTGAACAAAAGAGACATAAAGCAATGCACGGATTAACTAGATCATTATTGAACAACATGATTGAAGGGGTTACAAACGGATACTCTAAGAACCTTGAGATCATAGGAACAGGTTACCGTGCACAAAAACAAGGCAATAAACTTGTATTAACATTAGGTTTTTCTCATCCTGTAGAGTTGGAAGACCCAGCAGGCATAGAGGTTGAAGTACCAGCTCCAACTAAGATTACTATCAAAGGTATAGACAAACAACAAGTTGGAAATTATGCAGCAGTAATCAGAGACTTTAGAAGACCAGAGCCTTATAAAGGTAAAGGTGTAAGATATGAAGGCGAAATAGTAAGACGTAAGGAAGGCAAGACAGGTAAGTAGGAAAGGAGTGAAAACAGGTGCTTAAGAAAGAAAATAGCAATGTGAAAAGACAAAAAAGGCATTTAAGAATAAGAAAGACTGTGAATGGAACTCCTGATAGACCAAGATTAAATGTGTATAGAAGTTTAAATCATGTATATGCACAAATAATCGATGATAAGGCAGGAAGAACTTTAGTGTCTGCTTCTACCCTTGATAAAGACTTGAAACTAGATGCAACTAGTAATAAAGATGCAGCTAAGGCTGTTGGAAAACTAGTGGCTGAAAAAGCTCTAGCAAAGGGCATCGAAGAAGTTATATTCGATAGAGGCGGATATATTTATCACGGAAGAGTAAAAGAACTTGCAGAAGGTGCAAGAGAAGGCGGATTAAAGTTCTAGAAGAAGGAGGGAAAACAATGCTACATGGTCGTATAGAAGCTAATGAATTAGACTTAAAAGAAAGAGTTGTTAGTATAAATCGTGTAACTAAAGTTGTTAAAGGTGGTAGAAACTTTAGATTTAGCGCTTTAGTGGTTGTTGGAGACGAAAATGGATATGTAGGCGTAGGTATGTCTAAAGCCCAAGAAGTTCCAGAAGCAATAAGAAAAGCAGTTCAAGATGCTAAAAAGAATTTAATAAAAGTACCAACAGTAGGTACGACAATTCCTCACGAAACAATCGGAGAATTTGGAGCAGGAAAAGTTTTGCTTAAGCCAGCTTCAGAGGGTACTGGAGTTATTGCAGGAGGCCCTGTACGTGCAGTTATAGAACTTGCAGGTATTAGAGACCTTAGAGGAAAATCTTTAGGTTCAAGCAATCCTAGAAACATGGTTAATGCAACTATAGAAGCGCTGAAACAACTTAAAAAAGCCGAAGAAGTTGCTAGACTTAGAGGAAAAACAGTAGAAGAGCTATTAGGTTAGGGGGGAAATACCTTGGCTAAAATTCAAATCAAACTAATAAAGAGCCCAATAGGAAGACTAGAGGGTCACAAAAGAACTATCGAAGCCCTAGGACTTAGAAAAATAGGACAGATAGTAGAAAAAGAAGATACTCCTCAAATTAGAGGCATGATAGAAAAAGTTAATTATATGGTTGAAGTCGTTAAATAGAACTTTTTAATAAGAGGAGGTGCAACCATGAAACTACATGAATTAAGACCAAATCAAGGTGGCGGAAGCAAGAAAACTAAAAGATTAGGTAGAGGTACAGGATCAGGACAAGGTAAAACTGCTGGTAGAGGACAAAAAGGACAAAAGTCACGTTCAGGTGGTGGGGTAAGACCTGGTTTTGAAGGTGGACAAATGCCACTTTATAGAAGATTACCTAAGAGAGGTTTTACAAATATATTTGCTAAAACTTTTGCAATAGTTAACCTTGATGACTTAAATATATTCGAAGATAATGCAGTAGTAACACCTGAACTACTAATTCAAGTTGGGTTAATCAGAAAACTTGAAGATGGGGTTAAAATACTTGGTGACGGGGAATTAAGTAAAAAATTAACTGTTAAAGCCCAAAAATTCAGCAAAACAGCAGCTGAAAAGATTGAGGCTAATGGGGGAAAGGTAGAGGTGATCTAGAATGCTATCCACTTTAAGGAACGCATGGAAAATTCCTGATTTGAGGAAGAAAATATTATTCACTTTTGCCATGCTTGTAGTGTTTAGATTAGGCTCTAGTATTCCAGTACCTGGAATAGATAGAACTGTTATCGATTCTATGTTTGCTGCTAGCTCTGGGGGAATGCTAGATTTTCTAAACTTAATGGCAGGGGGAGCCTTTAAAGATTTTACCATTTTTGCTCTAAATATTTACCCATATGTAACATCATCAATTATTATACAATTATTAACGATCGCTATTCCAAGCTTAGAAGCACTAGCAAAAGAAGGCGATGAAGGAAGAAAGAAAATAGCAGAATACACAAGATACGGAACAATAATACTTGCTTTAGTTCAAGCAATAGGTATCAGTGTTGGATTTTTCAATAGAGCCCTTATTGATAAGAGTTTCTTGCCAGTAGCGGTGGTAGTATTAGTCTTGACTGCGGGCTCAGCATTTCTAATGTGGCTTGGAGAACTTATTACTGAAAGAGGTATCGGAAATGGTATTTCACTAATTATATTTGTTGGAATCATTTCGAGAGCTCCAAGTGCATTAATAAACATGTTTAAACTAGTTATAGCAGGAGAAGTAAATGTACTAAAAGTAATTGGTTTCTTGATAGTAGCATTAGTTATCATAGTTGGTGTAATAGCTATACAAGATGGTACTAGAAAGATACCTGTACAATATGCTAAAAGAGTTGTCGGAAGAAAGATGTACGGAGGACAAAGTACACATATACCTATAAAAGTATTAATGGCTGGAGTTATTCCTGTAATTTTCTCTACATCATTATTACAATTTCCACAAATCTTAGCAATGTTTATGAATCCTAATGGTAAATTTGCGGCTTTTATCACAAATTACTTTACATTAAACGGTACTGTTGGAGCATGGATATATTCAATATTAAATGTTGTATTAATTATATTCTTCACATATTTCTACACGGCAGTACAATTTAATCCTGTTGAATATGCAAATAATCTGAAAGAACATGGTGGATTTATACCAGGAATTAGACCAGGTAGACCAACATCAGATTATCTAAGCAAAGTTATATCAAGAGTAACATTTGCTGGTGCAGCAGCTCTAGCACTTATTGCAACATTACCAGTAGTGCTTGAAGCTATCATAAAGCTAAATATACACTTTGGTGGTACAGGTATATTAATTGTTGTCGGAGTAGCATTAGAGACTATGAAGCAAATTGAGGCTCAAATGATGATGAGACACTACAAAGGATTCTTAAAATAGAAAAACCAATACAACCTTTGGAGATGATTTTATTGAGACTTATTCTATTAGGACCACCTGGAGCAGGTAAAGGAACACAGGCGGTTAACATAGTTAAGAAATACAACATACCACATATATCAACTGGGGATATGTTTAGAAAGAATATAAAAGAAGGTACAGACTTAGGCATTAAGGCAAAAGAGTATATAGATAAAGGTCTACTAGTACCTGATGACTTAACTGTAGCTATTGTTAAAGATAGATTAACAGAAAACGACTGTAAAGAAGGCTTTTTATTAGATGGCTTTCCAAGAACAGTGAATCAAGCAGACTCTCTAGATGAAGAACTTAAAGGATTAAGTTATGAACTAGACAATGTAATAAACATTGAAGTCAGCAAAGATGACCTTACTCAAAGAGCAGTAGGCAGAAGAATATGTAAGGACTGTGGCGCCACATACCACATTGACTTTAACCCGTCGAGAGTAGAAAAGATATGTGATGTTTGCAGTGGAGAACTAATCCAAAGAAAAGATGATACTGTAGAAACAGTATCAAAAAGAATAGAAGTATATTTAGAACAAACAGAGCCTCTAATAGACTACTATGAGAAAAAGGGAATACTTATTAACATAGACGGAAAGCAAGACATTAATAAAGTATTCGAAGACATAGTAAAATCATTAGGGAGAGAGTAAAAATGATTATTTTGAAAAGTGATAGAGAAATAGAGTTGATGCAAAAAGCAGGAAAACTTGTTGCGGAGACGCACGCTTTTCTTCAAGGCATCATAAAGCCTGGTGTAACCACTAAGGAATTAGATGAGGCAGCAGAAGACTTTATTAGGAGTCACGGTGCACTACCTGCCTTTAAAGGTTATAATGGTTTTCCAGGAAGCATTTGTGCTTCTATTAATGAAGTAGTAGTTCATGGTATTCCTGGATTAAACAAGTTAAAAGATGGCGATATTATTAGTATAGATATTGGAACTATAGTTGACGGATATTATGGAGATGGAGCAAAAACATTTCCTGTAGGTACTGTTTCAGAGAAGGATTTGGAGCTAATAGAAGTGACAAAACAGTCCTTTTACGAGGGATTGAAGTATGCAAGAGTGGGCAATAGATTATCTGATATCTCCCATGCAGTACAGAAACATGTAGAAAACAATGGCTTTTCAGTTGTAAGAGACTTTGTAGGACATGGAATAGGTCAGAATATGCATGAGGAGCCCCAAATACCAAACTTTGGACTACCAGGAAAAGGACCTCGACTCAAAGAGGGTATGGTCCTAGCCATAGAGCCTATGGTTAATATGGGCACCTGGCATGTAAAAGTATTAGGTGATAACTGGACAGTAGTTACGGTAGATGGCAAAAGATCTGCACATTATGAGCATTCTATAGCCATAACCAATGATGAACCACTAATTTTAACTAAAGTTTAATTCCATCGAGAGGTGAATTACATGGAAACCACTAATGATATACATTTAGGTCAGGTGGTTAGATCTAAAGCAGGAAGAGACAAAGGAAAAGTCTTTGTTATACAAGATGTTGTTGACAATGAATATGTGCTGATAATTGATGGAGACTATAGAAAATTAGAAAATCCTAAAAAGAAAAAAATAAGACACTTAATAGTTTATAAGACTGTTATAGAAGATCTTAATGAAAAATTTAGGACAAAACAGAAGATAAATGATGCATATATTAGAAAGGCTTTAGATCAATTTAAATAAGGGGATATAATACCTATGGAACAGGAGGTTCGATTACCGAATGTCTAAACAAGATGTTATTGAGGTAGAAGGGACCGTATCAGAAGCTCTACCAAATGCCATGTTTAAGGTAAAACTAGAAAATGGCCATGAAGTACTAGCTCACATTTCTGGGAAACTCAGAATGAACTTCATAAGGATTTTACCAGGAGATAAAGTAACAATAGAATTATCGCCTTATGATTTAACAAGAGGTAGAATTACATGGCGTAATAAGTAGCAAGGAGGGTTTACGGTGAAGGTAAGACCATCAGTTAAGAAGATTTGTGAAAAGTGTCAAATCATCAGACGAAAAGGCAAAGTTATGGTGATTTGCGAAAATCCAAGACATAAACAAAAACAAGGCTAGTAGAAAAATTTCTCTAGTTATATTGTATGTTTTTTAGTATAATGTTTAAGTTGATATAATAAATAAAAGCGGCTGCTTAAAATATATTAATAAAGATTTCATAAGCAAATAGTATAGTCAGGAAAGACTTTACTAGGATGCACAGTTTTAGGAGGTGTAAACTTTAATGGCCAGAATTGCCGGTGTTGACTTACCAAGAGATAAAAGGGTAGAAGTAGGACTAACATATATTTTTGGAATCGGAAGAGCTAGATCAAACGAAATTCTAGCTAAAGCCGGTGTTAATCCTGATACCAGAGTCAAAGACTTAACAGAATCAGAAGTTAATGAGATAAGAACTGCTATAGACACATATATGGTAGAAGGTGACCTTAGAAGAGAAGTTTCTCTTAATATTAAGAGATTAAGAGAAATTGGATGTTATAGAGGAGTAAGACATAGAAGAGGTCTACCAGTAAGAGGACAAAATACTAAGAATAATGCTAGAACTAGAAAAGGTCCTAAGAGGATTGCAGGTAAAAAGGGCAAAAAGTAATAGTGAAGGAGGGACTTTGATTGGTAGCTAAAAAAGCTGTAAAAACACGTGTAAAAAGAAGAGAACGTAAAAATATTGAAAGAGGTCAAGCACATATTAGATCAACTTTCAATAATACGATAGTTACATTAGCTGATGCTAATGGAAACGTACTTTCTTGGGCTAGTGCTGGTCAATTAGGCTTTAAAGGCTCAAGAAAATCAACTCCATTTGCTGCACAAATGGCTGCAGAAGAAGCAGCTAAAAAAGCAATGGAGCATGGATTAAAAACTGTAGAAGTATTCGTTAAAGGACCAGGAGCTGGTAGAGAAGCAGCAATTAGATCATTACAAGCAACTGGACTTGAAGTTAGTATGATAAAGGATACAACTCCGGTACCACATAACGGTTGTAGACCACCAAAACGTAGAAGAGTCTAGTTAATTGAAATAGGAGGTGCACAAGAATGGCAAGATACACTGGTCCTGTTTGTAGACTATGCCGTAGAGAAGGACAAAAGCTCTACTTAAAAGGAGATAAATGTTTCACTGACAAATGTCCAATTACAAGAAGAAACTACGCTCCTGGACAGCATGGTCAAGGCAGGAAAAAAATATCTAACTATGGTATACAATTAAGAGAAAAGCAAAAAGTTCGTAGATATTATGGTATATCAGAAAAACAAATGAGAAAATACTTTGGAATAGCAGACAAGACAACAGGAATTACAGGTGAAAACCTTTTAAAGTTTTTAGAACTGAGATTAGATAACGTAATATTTAGATTAGGATTAGCGACTTCAAGAGCTGAGGCAAGACAACTTGTTACACATGGTCATTTTAAAATAAATGGTAAAAAGGTTGACATACCTTCATACTTAATTTCAATAGGAGATACTATAGAAGTAAAAGAAGGAAGCAAGTCATCACCTAAATTTAAGGAACTTCAAGAGGGATTCCAAGGGAACGTAGTGCAATGGCTGCAAATGGATATTGAGAATATGTTAGGCAAAGTCATTTCAATGCCATCTAGAGAAGATATCGATCTACCAATACAAGAGCACTTAATAGTAGAGCTATATTCTAAGTAATAACTATTAGAATCAGTTGCCCTCAAGATATCCTAATAAAGATTAAGAGGAGGGTCATGTGTAAATGTTAGAAATAGAAAAGCCCAAAATAGAGATTGTTGATATTAACGAAAGCAACACATATGGTAAATTTGTTGTTGAACCGTTAGAGAGAGGATATGGAACTACCTTAGGTAATTCACTAAGGAGGATTTTACTATCATCACTACCAGGAACTGCGGTTTCTTCTATAAAAATACAGGGTGTGCTACATGAATTCTCTACTATACCAGGAGTACTAGAAGATGTTTCAGAGATAATACTAAATATAAAAAATATTGCTGCCATCATGCATTCAGAAGAACCTGTAATGCTGAAGATAGAAGCTGAAGGTAAAAGAGAAATTACTGCAGGAGATATTATTACAGGTAGCGACGTAGAAATCTTAAATAGTGATCTTCATATAGCTACTCTTGAAGATGACGCAAAGCTATACATGGAGCTTGAGATGACAAGAGGGAGAGGTTATGTTCCTGCTGATAGAAATAAAAAGGAAAATCAACCACTAGGTGCTCTTCCTATAGATTCTATTTATACTCCTGTTAAAAAAGTTAATTTCCAAGTTGAAAATACAAGGGTAGGACAGATTACTGATTATGACAAATTAACTCTTGAAGTATGGACAGATGGCACTATTAAGCCAGATGACGCTACTTCATTAGGTGCTAAAATCCTTAACGAGCATTTGAATTTATTTGTCACTCTAACAGAACATGTTAACGATGTGGAAATAATGGTTGAAAAAGAAGAAGATAAGAAAGAAAAAGTTCTAGAGATGACTATCGAAGAACTAGACCTTTCTGTCAGATCTTATAACTGCTTGAAGAGAGCAGGAATCAACACAGTTGAGGAATTAACACAAAAGAGTGAAGAAGATATGATGAAAGTAAGAAACCTAGGAAAAAAATCCCTTGAAGAAGTTCAACAAAAGCTTGAAGAGTTAGGATTAAGTTTAAAGAATAGTGATGAGTAATACCAGCTTAAAGGAGGGATAAGGATGGCTAAGCTAAGAAAATTAGGACGCCCTACTGATCACAGAAAAGCAATGCTTAGAAATCTTGTTACAAGCCTACTAAGAAATGGCAAAATAGAAACAACTGAAACAAGAGCTAAAGAGACAAAAAGAATGGCAGAAAAAATGATTACTCTAGCAAAAAGAGGAGACTTACACGCTAGACGTCAGGTCTTAGCATATGTTTATGATGAAACAGTAGTTAAAAACTTATTTGATGAGATAGCACCAAAATATGCAGAGAGAAATGGTGGTTATACAAGAATGCTTAAACTTGGACCACGTAGAGGCGACGCTGCAGAATTAGTTATATTGGAATTAGTATAAGTCTTATAGGGATTAAGTTAAGGCATCATAAACTTAGTCCCTTTTGTTTTATTGTAGAAGTATAAAAGGAAATTTGTTTATTTATTCTTTCACTGCGGTATGATATAATATAGAATTGTTGAAAAGAATAGATTTTAATTGAGCATAAGCAAAACATATGATAGACTAAAGTGGTACATAATGTATCGTATTGAGAGGGATTTATATGAGTGATACAATGATAAAGATAGAGAATGTTACTTATGAATATTCTACAGTAGATGATAAAGAATTTGCTGCCCTAAAGGACATAAGTCTTGATATAAAAAGAGGGGAGTTTTTAGTCATACTTGGACACAATGGTTCAGGTAAATCCACACTAGCAAAATTAATGAATGCACTCCTATTACCTACTAAGGGTAAGGTCTATGTAAATGGCATGGATACTAGTGATGAAAATAAGATATGGGATATTAGACAAACAGCAGGTATGGTATTTCAGAATCCAGATAATCAATTAGTGGCAACCATAGTAGAAGAAGACGTAGCCTTTGGCCCGGAGAATCAAGGAGTAGAGTCTAAAGAAATAAGAAGAAGAGTAGACGAATCATTAGATATTGTAGAGATGGGACAGTATAAAAAACATGCTCCTCATTTATTATCAGGAGGGCAAAAACAAAGAATAGCAATAGCAGGAATACTTGCAATGAACCCAGACTGTATAGTATTAGATGAGCCTACGGCAATGCTAGATCCTTCAGGACGAAAAGAAGTAATGAATACAATAAATAAACTAAACAGAGAAGAAAACAAGACTATAGTTCATATAACTCACTATATGGATGAAGCAGTAAATGCAGATAGAATAGTAGTCATGGAAGAGGGTCAAATAGTATTAGAAGGTACTCCAAAGCAAGTTTTTAGCCAAGTTGAGAAACTGAAAAAACTAGGTCTTGACGTACCACAGGTTACAGAATTAGTTTATGAGCTTATAAAAGAAGGAGTAAACCTTCCAGCTGATATATTAACAGTCGAGGAATTGGTGGGATTATTATGCTAATAAAAATAGAAAACATAACCTATATATATAATGAGAATTCGCCTTTTGAATCTAAGGCTTTAGATAATATAACTCTTGAAATTAATGAAGGAGAATTTGTGGGTTTGATTGGTCATACAGGCTCAGGAAAATCTACATTAATTCAGCACCTTAATGGTTTAATGAAACCTACCTCAGGTAAGGTAATGATTGGTGATATGGATATAACAGCAAAGGGCGTTAGTCTTAAAACAATACGTCAAAAAGTAGGTTTAGTATTTCAATATCCAGAACATCAGTTATTTGAAGAAACTGTTTACAAGGATATTGCATTTGGACCACTGAATTTAGGATTATCACAAGAAGAAGTAGATACTAGAGTAAAGGAAGCAATGGACCTTGTAGGACTTGACTTTGAAGCTGTCAGCAATAGATCTCCATTTGAGCTAAGTGGTGGGCAAAAAAGAAGAGTGGCCATAGCAGGAGTACTTGCAATGAAGCCAGAAGTTCTAATATTAGATGAGCCTACAGCAGGTCTAGATCCTAAGGGTAGAGATGATATATTAGGACAAATTCAAAGCCTTTATGAAAAAAACAAGATGACTATTTTATTAGTTTCTCATAGTATGGAGGATATAGCACGTCTAGTAAATAGAATCATAGTAATGCATAAAAGTAAGATAGCCATGACAGGAACACCAAGAGAAATATTTAAAAGAGCTAACGAACTTGAGGAACTTGGATTAGGTGCACCACAGATAACATATTTTATGAAGGCCTTTAAAGATAAAGGACACGATATACCAGAAGACGTACTTACTGTAGAAGAAGCAAAGCATGAAATACTAAAATATATAAGGAGAAATGGAAATGCTTAAGAATATAACCATAGGTCAATATTTTCCAGGTGAAACCCTTATTCATAGATTAGACCCTAGAGTAAAGCTACTGGGAACTTTCGCATTCATAATTGCTCTATTCTTTATTAATAGCTTTTACCCATATATTCTTGTAGTAGCATTTATTTTCTCAGCGGTAAAGTTATCTAAGGTACCACTAAGCTATATTTTAAAAGGACTAAAACCATTATTTATCATAATTTCTATTACTTTTTTGATAAACTTATTCATGACAAGAGGAGAAATATTGTTCGAAATAGGACCATTAGATGTGACTAAAGAAGGACTTTTCCAAGCTACCTTCATGGCCCTAAGACTTATATTTTTAGTTATGGGAACATCACTATTGACCCTAACAACTTCACCGATTTCACTAACTGACGGAATAGAAAGACTCTTAAAGCCATTAAGTAAAGTTGGAGTTCCAGCTCATGAACTTGCTATGATGATGACTATAGCTCTTAGGTTTATACCAACATTATTAGAGGAGACAGATAAGATTATGAAGGCTCAAATGGCAAGAGGAGCCGACTTTGAAAGTGGAAACATAATGAAGAGAGCCAAGAGCCTAGTTCCACTATTAGTGCCTCTTTTCGTAAGCGCATTTAGACGTGCTGACGAGTTAGCTATGGCCATGGAAGCAAGATGCTATAGAGGCGGAGATAATAGGACTAGAATGAAAGAGCTAAAATTTCAAAGGCTGGATTTTGTGGTACTGAGTATAACCACTGTTTTTATAGCAATTATAATCACATATAGGTATATTTAGAAGGGATAGGCATGAAAAACATAAAGCTCATAATAGAATATGATGGGACAAATTATTTCGGTTGGCAAAAGCAGCCTAATAAAATGTCTATACAAGAAACTATAGAAGAAGCCATTGGAAAAATTACAAATGAAGAGATAGAGATATTTGGCTCAGGTAGAACAGATAGAGGAGTTCATGCTAGAGGACAAGTAGCTAATTTTCTTACTACTTCTACAATTCCTGGAGAAAGATTTAGGAAAGCTATTAATAGTGTTTTGCCGTCTGACATAGTAATAACTCAATCGGAAGAAGTAGATAAATCATTTCACTCAAGATATAGCGCAAAGGGAAAAGAATACAAGTATTTGTTTTATAATAGAAAAGTTCAGAGTCCATTGTTAAGAAACTATGCATACCATATACCCCAAGAACTTGTTTTTAGATTAATGCAGAATGCTGTTGATGATTTAATAGGCACACATGATTTTGTTGCTTTTATGGCATCTGGAAGCTCTGTAAAGGATACTATTAGAACCATATATGAAGTGTCCTTAACTAAAGATCAAGAAATAGTTGAACTAAAGATAAAGGGAAATGGATTTTTATATAATATGGTTAGGATAATAGCAGGTACTTTAGTAGACATAGGTATAGGAAAGATTGATAGCAACGATATCCCAGAAATAATATCTTCCAAGGATAGAAAGAAGGCTGCTCATACTGCGCCTTCACATGGATTATATCTAGAAAAGGTATTATACTAAAAACATTTTCCAATTTACTGAAAATGACTTGACACACGTGGAGGGTTGTATTAAAATATAAAGGTATGTTAGCATAAAAAAATCCACTAGCCCCGGATTTTTATATAAATACATTCAACTCATCGGTTTTAAGGAGGGAAATAGATGAAAAGTTTTGTTGCAAAGCCTAATGAAATTGAAAGAAAATGGTATATTATTGATGCAGATGGAAAAACACTAGGAAGAATTAGTACAGAAATCGCAAGCATATTAAGAGGAAAGCATAAACCTATTTTTACACCTCATGTAGATACAGGAGATTATGTAATCGTAATCAATGCAGAGAAGGTTGTATTAACAGGAAAGAAATTAGAACAAAAAGCATACAGATACCACACAGGATATCCTGGTGGACTTAAAGAAGTTCCATACAGCAAACTAATTGAAAAGAATCCAGAAAAAATAATTAGTTTAGCAGTTAAAGGAATGCTACCTAAGAATTCTTTAGGAAGATCTATGTTCAAGAAATTAAAAGTTTACAAAGGTTCAGAACATAAACATGAAGCTCAAAAACCTGAAGTTTATGAAATATAGTTCAGGAAGGGAGGATACTGTAAATGGCTAAGGTTCAATACTACGGAACAGGTAGAAGGAAAAAATCAATCGCAAGAGTAAGACTAGTTCCAGGAAACGGGAACATAACTATAAATAAAAGAGATATAGAAGAGTACTTTGACTATGATACATTAAAAGTAATAGTTAGAGAGCCTCTTACTATAACAGACACATTAGATAAATATGATGCACTAATTACAGTAAAGGGCGGTGGATTTACTGGTCAAGCTGGAGCAGTAAGACACGGATTATCAAGAGCCCTTATTAAAGCAGACGAAGAACTAAGACCAACACTTAAGAAAGCTGGCTTCTTAACAAGAGACCCAAGAATGACAGAAAGAAAGAAATATGGTCTTAAGAAAGCTAGGAGAGCATCACAATTCTCAAAGAGATAAAACAATTGTCAACATACACAAAAGTATGTTTACAATTACAAAGTATGTTCACGAAAGATACAGAGCGTCAGACTGGGAAACCAATCTGGCGTATTTTATTTGTGCAAAAATAGATCCCCCCGCCACAAACATTCCCAGATAACCAAACAACTTTTTCTCCCGCAGCCTAGTAAAATCAATATATATAAAAATATAAATAAATACCTCCCCTATGCATATCGCACTTACATCTCATATAATTGTTCCGATTTTTCCACGAGCAAACTCGCTTGTCATTTTCTCATTTTTATCTCTTTTTTTCTATTTTTTAAGTAAATGCAACTCACGAATAAACTTTGTCACTACGTGAACAAACTTGTGTGTAAGTGGACAATTTCAGAAAAAATCCCTCAAACACACATGTTTGGGGGATTTTTTTATGCTTACGATACTAATAAAGCTTATCAAAATTCACTTGTAACAGTGTGAGAAATGCAGGCCACTATATAAAAGGCTACTATAGGAAATAGCAACCTTTTATGTAGTGACCTGAAATATAAACCAGCCATCCTTGACCGAAAACTGGGATACCCCGCCATGCTTTTCCACAATATGTACCATGCTTTTTGTGCCAAAGCCATGCCCCTGTTCTTTTGATACTGGAAGTCCCTGATGAAATATCGGTTCTGTCTGATAACTGTTGCGGATGTCAATGCACAGTTTGTTATTTTTGGAATACATACGAAGTTTGATATGGCGTTCCTTGCTGTCTACTATATTTTCACAGGCTTGAATAGCATTTTCCAATGAGTTTGACAAGAGCGAACAAAGCTCGGTGTCACTTAAGGTCAGAGAGTCAGGCAGTTTCGCTTCTGCCGTCAACAGGATTCCCGACTGTTTTGCTTTGCCAGCGAAAGCGGATAAAATGAGATTGACGGTTTCGTTTTCGCAAAAGCGTATGGGCGTGATGGCATCCATGTCGGACTGTGCAGTTCGTAGGTACTCTTTAATCCCCTCTATGTGTTCCTTGGAGACCAGTTCCCTGTAAAAGCGCAAAATGGTGGCGCATATCATGCCGATAGGATGCGGCGTTCTGCTGTAACTGCCTTAGAGAAGCAAACTCTGTCTGCGCCAACCGAAACTGTGCATCCAGCATATCCCGTTCTCTTTGGAGGGTTGCCTGTTTTTGTGTCTCAGCGTAGTAAAGGATAACAAACACAAAATAGAAAACGGATATTGTTGAGGGCATGAATTGTACCGCCCATTCGGCTCCGCTGTAAAGCACATCGGTGTAGATGACGGTTATATAGTCGAACAGGTAGTAAAAAAGCGGGACTCCGCCTAAAAATAAGCAAGACTTATGGGACTTTTCCATCAAATGCTGGACAGATCCGGCCACATATTTTTTCAAGAAATAATAGGCCAGAAATACGGATGCAATATAAAAAACGTGGTCTGCAAGTCTGCTGCCCAAAGCGGCACCCGCAAGAAAACCAAACCAACGCGGAGCCTGACAGCAGAGATAACCGGAAAGCACGCTGACGGAGGATATGAGCAACGGACGCTTATAGTATAAATAGAATATCACGATCAGCGGTAGATGAGTAATCAGTGGATACAACATTGATGTCAAATCCAAGCCCAAAAGCCACCAACTGGCGGTTTGAACGAAAAGGAAAATGACACAGAGCAAACCGGTAGTGAACCTGTTTTTCTTTGTGGGTTCTATTCCCGCAAAGAGAGCAGTCACCGTGATGCCAAAGACCAGAGAAACCCCAAATCGCAAGAGTCCTATCACTGTTACTGTCATTGAAAAGCACCTCCCTCCATTTTCTTATTCCCCTTCCATTTGATAATTCAGATATTGCTGCTTAATCTCCTTTGCCTTGCCCTGTGCGACAGGAACAGCAGAAAGGGTCTGTAAGGTAATCTGATGGTTTTCGATGGTGTCTACATACTGCATATTCACAAGATAGGAGCGATGGGGTTTTATAAAACACTTATATTTTAGAAGTGTATCGCAGACAGAGGAAAAAGGTTCCTTACATTCTATCACTTTGCCAGAACGCAGATGATACAATACATTTCTGCCTATGACCTCAATAAAAGTCAAATTGAAGATAAGTATTTTTTGAATGCCCTCATTACTTTTTATGATAATCATATCTTCATCTTTTTCCTCTTTAATCTGCTCCAGTATTTCATCAAAGGTGAAGAATAGTTTTTCTTTTGAAATTGGCTTTAGTACATAATTGATGGCTTTCACTGAATAGCTTTCTAAAGCAAATTCAGGTGATGATGTAAAGAATAAAATTGGAGCGGTCTTGTCAAAACCACGGATTTCCTTTGCCACATCAATCCCCATAAAGCCAGGCATAATAATATCCAGACAGTATAAATCAAACCTCTTTCCTTTTTCCAAGGCTGAAACTAGCTCAAATCCATTTGAAAAGACAGCATACTCGCAATTTAGATGTTTTGTTGTCCGGTACAGGTCTATAAGCTGTACCATATGGGATAGTTCTTCAATATTATCATCACAGACCGCAATCTGGAGCATAATAATTCCTCCATTTCTCTATTATTCTATCTCTCCAAGATGATTTTATCATAAAAATCAAATATTCGACACAGGATTCATGTCAAAAAAATTATGTTTCATGCAAAAAGTGGGTTTTTAAGATAGATTTTGATAGATTGAAGATGTAAAACAAAATCTTTATTAGAAACAAGATTTCTATAGGAGAAACAAGATTATAAAAAACAATTTATTAGCATCCTGCTCAGTCTTTGTATGGTGATGGGGATAATGCCAACAACTGCGTTTACAATAGGTTGGACAACAGATAATACTATTATTGAGGGTTGGTACCATCTAAGCTGTATGAATAATTACCTCAATTTGACTGTAGATGGGGCCGCAGAGCTACGAAAGCTTTCTGAAAATGAAGCCTTTTATGTGGAAAGCAAGGGCGTCAGCCAATATACCTTAAAAATGAAAGATGGCAGATACTTAGGGCTTTGAGGGTACGAGAAAAGACAGACATTTTCAGTTTGCGTCCGCCCGAAGCTTTAAAACTAGTCGTTAATGTATTCGGTAAAAATAAACAAGGAGGACCTTATTATGCTGCCAACTTTCATCACAATCGCCGTAATAGTTGCGGCCATTGTTCTATGGACAATCTCTACACATCGTAAACTGGTGGTGGTGGATGAGTATATCGGCAATGCTATGAGTCAGATCGGAGTGCAGCTATCAGTATGTTTAGACCTTATGATGGATCTTTTAGATTTAACAAAAGGATATGCCAAGCTTGAGAGTGAAACATTGATTGAAGCTATCAAATCAAGAAAAAACCTCATTACGGCAAAATCCACACTGGATGAAGTAATCCGCCAGGAAGAGATTATTTTCAATACCCTAGGCAGGATTGCCATTGTAACAGAGCAATACCCGGAGTTAAAAGTAAATCAGACCTATATTAAAACTATGGACGAAGTACATATCTTTGAAAATATGGTGCGCACCAGCCGTCTGATTTATAACGATAGTATTTCAAAGATGAACCGTGAAATTCGAATGTTCCCAGTGTATATGATTGCCGGGATGTTAGGCTTTCGGAAAAGAGACTATCTGGAGGATCAGGCTGGCAATGCGGATAAATTGAAAGTAAAAAAATGTAAGAAAAAGCCTTTCAAAGGAGGAAAATAAATATGATAAAAAGATTATTAAGTATATTTCTTTCACTATGCATAATATTGACTATGTTGCCACTTTCGGTAATGGCACAAGAAACATCTACAAACAATGGAGAAATAGGAGAAATAAGTGCATTTGAACCACTTGAAGAAACAGAAATAACTGCCACTATCGGCACATTT
>JBBAFY010000016.1:0-35810 GCA_041655135.1 Tissierellales bacterium | reverse complement strand
TCTGCAAGGACTATTGCAGGTTTAGAAACTAAAGCACGGGCAATAGCAACACGCTGTCTTTCTCCACCTGAAAGCTCGTCAGGATAATATGAAAGCTTATCTTCAATACCTAATGAACTAATAACTTTATTAAAATGGTCCATGTCTGGGTCCTTGTCGTCAAGGTGTACAGGCATTAGGATATTTTCTATAACTGTATGTTCCTGAAGAAGATTAAAAGCTTGAAATACGAAACCAATTCTTCTACGACGTAAAACAGCTAGGTCTGCATCCTTTAAATCAAACACGCTTTCACCCTCTAAGTAAAGCTTACCTCCAGTTGGTTTATCTAAGCCTCCAAGTAGATGTAAGAGCGTAGATTTCCCAGAGCCACTTTTCCCTATAATTGCATGAAAGACTCCCTCTTCAATTTCAAGATTAGAAGTCTTTAAGGCATGCACCATTAATTCGCCCTTCCCATAGGTTTTTTCAATATTTTCTGCCCTAAGTATTACAGTCATAGCATTTCCTCCATTCTATATAGTGTGTTATTCCATCTTACAATAATAAGTGTATCTGGTCATTTACACAATAGTTGTTAAACTAAAAATATTCTATATGGTTAATATAAATCCTCCAATATTACAAATAGTTAATTTTAAATCAAATTTCTCAACTCTATCTACAAACTTTTTAAAAATTGCTTCTCTTCATCTATAATATTTCTATTGCTTCTTATTGATAAAATCAATCCAAGACATGCAGCGTTTAGTATGGTTGCTATATGGTTTCCTGTAAAAAAAGGTAGGAATCCTGGAGGAAGGCTAAAAAATCCTAGATTAGATAATATATATGTAAGTATCTCAATACATATAGTTGCTGAGCAGGCAAAGGAAACAACCTTTCCAAACTCATGCTTAGATTTAAATGTGTTTACAACTAAGAAAACAACTAATAGTAGAAGTAGTTCTATTACAATAACTCCTGCTAGTAATCCATACTTTCCTATTATATATGTAATGATAAAATGCTCCATCGCTTGATAATTAAAGCTAAACTCATATGCTCCTTGTCCAATAAATCTTGCCCCTTGTAAAATCATTTTAATCTGTTGACCTGTAATATTTAAGCCGTAAACTTTATCAGTCCAATTCCCTAAGCCAGTAGGATTCATTAAATAATCTCTTATTGCAAAAATCACAAATACTAGGAAAGGTAGCCATATAAGTGGTAGTCCTATCTTTTTCTTTAATGGTATCCAGTTTCTATAAAGCATGTATGTAAGTGTTGATGCAATAATAAGACAAACAGGAGTCAGCATCCCCCTTTCTTCAAAGAAGATACTATAAGCTATTATGAAACCATAATATAAAATAATAGGTATAATTCTTTTGTTATTTTTGAACTGAGCAGTTATCAAGAAAACTATGAAAGCTAGTGCATAAGTATAGGCATTTTGAACATTGCTAAAACCAATTGCTCTGTTTAGAATTGACACTAGTATAATAACTGCAACAAAACCTCTTAGTCCTGGATTTTGTGGGAAATTAAGTAACAATGATCTCTCCCATCCACTATCCATTCCATCAAAAATACCTTTATTACGAGTCTTAATCTCTTGTTCTATATATTCTGATTTATTATAATTGATTTCTTCCTTGTTTTCGTCAGGGTTTTTAAATAGAGCTATTATGGGTAAAATAACTATTAATGCAAACCATATGCTACGCTGGAAAAGTTGGAATATAAAGGGCAGTATTATTATTAAAACACCACCTATAAATGCTTCTGATTTATATTTAAGTAAAAAAGTATAGTCTACATAATAAAGAATAGCAAAAATTAAAATACTTAAGAATCCATTTGTTATGGTACTATAGGCTTGTCTATTAGGAAAGGCTATATACCCAATTATAATACCTACCACAATAATAGCTAGGGAAGTAATGAGGAGAGGCCATTCAGGCTTATGCTTATGAATAGCATTTAGCCTCTGTCCTATGCTTTGAGGGTCACCCATATCACTTACGCTTTCAAGCTCAGCTTCTAAAGGGTCCATGCCTCCAGCAATATAGGCTTCCTTAAGCTCTATAAGATGTGCATGGAATTCTCTCCTAATGGAAGGATGAATTCTTCTATTCTTAATTTCTTGACATACTAAATCTATATACTCATCAAATTTCATAGGGCTTTTCCCCCAGTATATTTGCTATCGTGTCAACATAAGTTTTCCATTCTGACTTTTTTTCTCTTAAAGCCTTATCTCCTTGGCTTGTAATACGATAATTTTTTCTCATTCTACCATTGTCTGCCTTTTTCTCATAGGATGTAATGAGACCTTGATCCTCCATTCCATGTAATATGGGATAAAGAGTGCCTGCCTTCACTCTAAAATATTGGTTACTCAAAAGCTCTAATTTTTCAATCATTTCATATCCGTATAACTCCCCTGAATTAAGTAACTTTAATATTAGCATACTAATATCCTTTTCCTGCTGCACAATATCACCCCCGCATATTATAATTCAACATATATATAATTTCTATATATGTATTTATTCTATATAGCGAGATTAGACTTGTCAATAGAAAAAGCAAGAGTGAAATCTTAATTTCCTCTTCCTTCTTGATACCAATATAAGTGGATATAATTGTGTTCAGCACGACTAATTATAAAAGCAAAATTATATAAAGTTATTTTGCTTTAATACTAATTCAATTTCTGATGAAGAGAGTTTTTCGTCATCTTAATCTACAGTAACTGTATTGGCAATAGAGTCAACACGTTCTCCTCCATAAGTAATTATTCCCTTATGGAAAATGAAAGTTACTTATAGCAGCTGTATTTTTCTTTATCCCAATCACGAGACTTACTTAAGAATTCATCCTTTACAGCAAAATACTCCATATTAACATGGTTTTTCACATCAGGAGTCGGGTCACCCCATGTAGAGTCAATGAAAAATTTCTCTCCATCTAGTGTGGCTAGAGTCCATATATGGTCTACATTTGCTACTGCAATTACATCGATACCTATTATACGGCATAAATAATTATACAAGGTTGTATATCCAGTGCAAACAGCCTCTCTATTAATGACTGCACCATATCCTGTATAGCTAACATCTTTAAGAGATAAATCATATTTTAAGTTATAAGCCAGCCATCGATAGAGGACTTCTGCCCTTTGTTTTTCTGTCATATTCTTAGTTAACTTATCATCTTTTATTAAATCCAAAATAATTTCATATGCTTCATTATGAAAAGCTTTTTCCATATCCATTAGATTTACTTTGTTGAATTTAGGATTTCCAAACTCAATATTGACAAATGTTTTCCCATCTAAAATCTCATAACTCCAATCATAATTGCCCGTATTTGGAAAATAGTCCGGGTACTCATATATTGCATTGCAAAAAGCTTCATATAGGTTGTCTGCATAAACAGTGTACATATAATCTGAACGATGCTCACTGTCATACACTAGTTCGATTTTATTCATATTATAACTTGCCATATACAATAAAAGTTCTTCAAGCTTTTCTACAGTTCTAGGCTCCTTAGGCACTTCTATCTGAACAAAACTAGGATTGATCTCCAAAATAGAATTTATTTCATGTTGAGTTTTAAACTGGCTACTTTTTTTATAATCATCTATATTATTAAGTAAGGCTATAGCCTCATCCCAATTTCTATTATTGATTTTATCTACTGCTAAATTATATGTAAAATCTTTTTTTAGTTCTTTATATTCTATGTGATTAGGGATAGCATCAAGCAGTTCAAATGCACCGCCCCAATCACTTTTATTGGCTTTTTCCAAAACATAATAATAGGTATAATCATCATATAATATATAACTATTTCTATAATCTAAAATCTCCTCAAGTAAGCTTATGGCTTGCTGCCAGTTTTCTTCCTTAGCTACATCCTTGGCTAAATTATATTTATAAAGTTTAATCAGTTCTTTGCTATCTTTATATTCAGATATTGGATTTATAGTATCAATAGCCTTTTCCCATTCTTTTTCATTCTCATAAGCTTGAGCTGTAGAATAGATGCTTTCGTTTAATAACTCTTCACTATTGCTATACCCCTTCAGTTTTTCAAATTGCAAAATGGCTTCTTCATAATTTTCCCTTTGAAGGTTATCTACTGCTATGCTATATTGGTTCTGCAAAACCATCACAGGGCTATCCTTATACTTGTTTAAAGATTCAAAAGCCACAATGGACTCATTATATTTTCCACTATTATATAATTCCATAGCCTTTTCATATTCTAAATATTTAGGGAAATAGATTACACCTAAGAACCCACCTATAATTAAAGCAATGATGATTGGGATAATAATTATGGCGAGTTTTTTATTTGCTTTTACTTTATTCATTGTATTTTCTTCTGTCATTAAAACTATCCTTCCTTTCGTACAATAATGTATCTTAGTTCCAATAAAATCTAATATAATCATACAATTACTAATTCTACAATCCTCCAAAACATCCTCTTATTCGACAATAATTTTGAATTAAATTACCAATACTTATTACCACAAATTTATCATACAAAACAATATTATAATAATATGGTTTAAGATTAATTATTATGTAACAAATGGGGGATAGAATTATACAGCATAAATACTAGAAAAAGCCACCCCTAATGCATAATTGGTTCCATTTTAGCATTTGGGGCGGTTCTTTTTTTGTGTTAGATTAACTCTTTCTCCCTAAGAAACTGGGTAAACTGATTTCTTAGATTATTAGTATTTACTTTTTCTATGAATAGCTCTTCATCTGAAACTGTTTGTAGTCTTGCTTTTTTGTCTTCGAAATTGAAGCCTTCTGTGTAAAGTACATTGCTTCTGTTTACTGGCCAGAAGATTGTGCTGTTATCTTCGATATTTGCTTTGAAGTAATCTTTTCTTACTGTAGTTAGCTCTGCGAATATATCATTTGAGCTAGTGTAGCCTAGGTTAGTTCCTAGTACTCTTGCAAGCTCTATTATTACCCTCCAGTTTTCGTATCCACTCATTGGGATAATAGCTTTATTTATTCTCTGAATTCTTCTTTCTGAGCTTGTAAATGTTCCCTCAGATTCTGCAAAGCTTACTGCTGGTATGACTACATCTGCCATATTAGCTGTTTCTGTAAGGTGAGTGTCTTGTACCATTAGAAAGTCTAGTTTCTTTAGGTCTACCTGTGGTATATCTTCACCAAATACTAGTAGTCCCTTTATTGTTCCATTTTCTATAGATTTAGCTACTTCATTTGAGTCCTTGTCTATGCCCATATCTACTAAGCCTTGGCTGTTGTTGTTTAGCTTAAGCTGGATGATGCCGTTTCTTGGACTGCCAATATGTCCAGAGATAACAGCTATGTTTGCAAGCATCTTTGCACCAGCTAAGCTTAGGGTATTTTGTTCAAATACTATCATTGCTTTCTTAGATTTTCCGTATAGTTCAGCTATTTCCACTGCTGCTTCACTTGGAGTTATGTCATCTAAGTCTGCTTTTAGTTCTTCAAATCCTATTGCCTTACTTTCTGATGGTGAGAATCCTTTTTCAATAAGAGCTTTTGCTATTTCTTTTAAGAATTTCGTGTTATTTTCTGGGCTGTATTTTCTATATGCCCATTCATCAGCCTGTGATTCAAAAGGATTTACTACTAATAGCTTAGCTCCTTTTTCAACTGCCTTCTTAATCTTAAGTCCTACTATTGTATGATGCTGCATGATGTCTGAGCCAACTAGTAGAATTGTCTCTGTTGATAGCAGTTCATCAAATGTATTTGTTGATGCATCATATCCTAGTATATCCTTGATACCATGACTAACTATGTTAAAGCTAGTTATATTCTTTGTTTTCAATACTTCTTTACCAAACTTAGAAGCTAGATATACTTCTTCGTTAGTGTATCTATCTGAAACTGAAACTGCAAGTGAACTATTCCCATGTAGCATTGCAACGCTTTGAGCTTTTTTAGCTGTATATAGGAATGCTTCTTCCCATGATACTTCCTGAAGCTCGCCATCTTTTATAACCATTGGCTTAGTAAGTCTAGTACCTTTTTGTGCTATATCAAATCCAAAGCGTCCTTTTACACATAATAATCCATCGTCTACTTTACTTTCTCTTGTAGGAACTGCTCTAGTAAGCATATCTCCCTTTGAATTTAAACGAATGTTACAACCAACACTGCACTGTGAACATACTGTATGTGTCACTTTCGCGTCTACAGGTATTGGTTTTTCTATAGCTAATCTCTCACCAAGTGCCCCTGTAGGACATACGCTTATACATTGTCCACATGATATACACCCAGTTTTATCAAGTGGTAAATCAAGGGCTGGTTTTACTATGGTGTCAAACCCTCTATTTACAAGACCTATAGCTGTAATCCCCATTACCTCGTCACATACTCTGGTACATAATCCACAAAGTATACATTTATCAGGATTTCTCATTATGAATGGATGAGCGTCCTCTTCTTGACGTTTGTGAACTTCACCGCTTAATCTTTCAGGCTCCACATCATATTCATTTGCATAGTGAATTAACTTACATTCAAATACATCATGACATCCACATTCTAGACATCTCATAGCATCTCTCTTAGCGGCTTCTTCATCAAAACCCTTCATTACTTCATTAAAATTATCTTTTCTTTCTACTGCTGAAAGATGTGGCATAGGTGATCTATTTTGTTTTTCTCTATCTTTAAAATCCTCAGATGTTAAATCTTCTCTTACTACATAATAAGGCTTTCTATAAGGAACTGCCTCTCCTTCTAGGTAGCTAGATATAACACCAGCAGCTCTTTTTGCTTCTCCAATGGCTGCTATGGCAATACCTGGGCCACTATTTGTAGCGTCTCCACCTGCAAATACTCCTTGAAGGTTCGTTAAATATGAGTTTTCATCTGCAGCTATAGTACCTCTCTTAGTAAGCTCAATACCTTCAATACCACTAGCATCTACATATTGTCCTATGGCGCCTATTACAGTATCTACTTCTAATATTTCCTCTTCGCCTTCTATTGGAATAGGTCTTCTTCTGCCACTACTATCAGGCTCACCAAGCTTCATTTTTTGAAGTCTGATATTCTCTACTTTACCATCTCTGCCTACTATTTCTATTGGACTTACTAGGAACTTAAATACTACTCCTTCTTCCTCTGCTTCTTTGATTTCAATATCTTCTGCTGGCATTTCTTCCTTAGTTCTACGATATATATTATAAACTTCTTTTGCTCCAAGTCTTACTGCTGTTCTACAGGCGTCCATTGCTGTATTCCCTCCACCTACTACAGCAACTCTTTCTCCTAATAAAACAGGTTCGTTTGTCACAACCTTAGCTAAAAAGTCTATACCTCCAATTGAACCCTCTAGTTCTTCTCCAGGGCAGTTCATCTTAGTACTTTTCCATGCTCCTATTGATACAAATACTGCATCATTATTTTCTCTAATATGGTCAAGAGTTATATCCTTACCTACTTTAATATCTGTAACCATCTTAATACCCATTTGTTCAATAAGCTGAATCTCTTTGTCTAATATTTCTTTTGGAAGTCTGTACTCTGGTATTCCATATCTAAGCATACCTCCAAGTTTTGGCATAGCTTCATATATGGTTACATCATGTCCGTCTGCTGCTAAATAATATGCCGCTGAAAGTCCTCCAGGACCTCCTCCAATAATTCCAACTTTTTTGCCTGTTTTAGGCTTCATATCTGGCATATATGATTCTTTATCATTTAAATCAATATCCGCAACAAAAAATTTTAAATTAGCTATTGATACAGGCTCTTCTACTAATTGTCTTCTACATGCGTCCTCACAAGGATGTGGGCATACTCTTCCTATACTTGCTGGTAGTGGGAGCTGTTCCTTAATAAGCTTTAATGATTCCTTATACTGTCCATTTGCAATAAGTCCAACATATCCTTGACAATCAGTATTACCTGGACATGCCAGCATACATGGTGCCTTACAGTCTCCAACGTGATCTGAAAGTAACAGCTCTAATGCAGTTTTTCTAGAAGCTTTTACTTTTTCGGTTTGTGTCTGAACGACCATTCCATTTGAAGCTTCTGTTGCACAGGCTCTTAAAAGTTTTGGAACTCCTTCAACCTCAACTACACAAAGTCCACATGCTCCATAAGTCTTAGTTCTTTCATCATGGCACAAGGTAGGTATTTCAATGTCATTTGCTCTTGTTATCTCAAGTACTGTTTGACCTTTATATCCAATTACTTCTTTTCCATTTATATTAAGTCTTATTTCTGACATTTGTTTGCCCCCTTCCTATTCTATTTCAACTGCACCAAAACGGCAGACTTCTTTACACTTACCGCATTTAATGCATATTTCACTGTTTATTTTATGAACTTTCTTAACTTCTCCGTCTATGGCTCCTACTGGACAATTTCTCTTACATAATCCACAGCCTATACATTTGTCTTCTAGTATAGAAAAGGTTATAAGATTTTTACATTGCTTAGCAGGACATTTTTTATCATAAATATGCTTTTCATACTCTTCCCTAAAGTATCTTATTGTACTTAGTACAGGGTTTGGAGCTGTTTGCCCAAGTCCGCATAATGAACCAGCTTTTATTTGTTCTCCTAGGTCTTCTAGTAATTCTATATCTCCGTCTTTTCCTTCACCTTCACAGATTCTAGTTAATATTTCAAGCATTCTCTTTGTACCTATTCTACAGTGAATACATTTCCCGCAGGATTCCTTACGAGTAAAGTCAAGGAAGAACCTAGCCATGTCAACCATACAAGTAGTTTCATCCATTACAACCATACCACCAGAACCCATTATGGCTCCTGTTTTGTTTATGGATTCATAGTCAACTGGTGTATCTAAAAGGTGCTCAGGTATACAGCCTCCTGAAGGGCCTCCCATTTGTACTGCCTTTATTTGCTTGCCGTCTCTAATTCCTCCACCAATTCCAAAGATTATATCTCTAATTGGAGTACCCATAGGAACTTCCACAAGTCCACCTTTGTTGATTTTTCCAGTAAGGGCAAATACTTTTGTACCCTTGCTTTTTTCTACTCCTATAGCTGCAAAGGCTTCTCCTCCATTTGCTAGTATCCAAGGTACATTAGCAAATGTCTCAACGTTATTTATATTAGTTGGCTTGTCCCAATAACCTTTCTGAGCAGGGAAAGGTGGTTTTAATCTTGGCATTCCTCTTTCGCCTTCTAGTGATGCAATAAGTGCTGTTTCCTCACCACAAACGAATGCTCCTGCTCCAGCTTTAATTCTCAAGTGGAAATCGAATTTATCTAAACCAAGAATATTTTTGCCTAAATATCCCCTCTTTTCTGCTTCGTCTATGGCCTCTTGAAGTCTAATAATAGCTAAAGGATATTCTGCTCTTACGTATACTACACCTTCATTTGCACCAATAGCATAGCCACCTATTATCATACCTTCAATTAGACTATGTGGGTCCCCTTCTAGTACACTTCTATCCATGAATGCACCTGGATCTCCCTCGTCAGCATTACATACTATATATTTAGGAGTGTCCTTACTCCCCAGAGCTGCATTCCATTTGAACCATGTAGGAAAGCCTGCTCCTCCTCTTCCTCTAAGTCCAGATTCTTTAATTTCTTCTATTATCTTTTCTGGATTCAATTCTTTAAGACATCTTTCTAATCCTTTGTATCCGCCACTACTTGTATATTCATCTATACATTCTGGGTTGATAATTCCACAGTTTCTAAGAGCAATTCTCTTTTGACTGTCTAATCCATTTTTATCAGACTCACTTATTACATAATTATCAACTTTACTCTGTTCTTTAACATGCTTATTAATTATCTCGGAAGCCATTTCTGGTGTTACCTTAACATAAGTGGTTTTCTTTCCCCCATCATCTATAACGTCTACTATAGGCTCAAGATAACATGTACCAATACATCCTGTTAGTGTAAGTTCTGTATTTAAACCTAAACTATTAAGCTCGTTCTCAAGCGCAATATAGACTTTGTTTGCTCCTGCAGCTAAACCACAGCTACCTTGTCCAACAACTATTTTCATGTCTAGGCCTCCTTACTCTCTTTATTTTTGATTTCTCTTAATATTTCTTTAGCTTTCTGTGGTGTTAATTTTCCATAAGTCTCTCCGTTGATCATCATAACTGGAGATAAACTACAGCATCCAAGACATGCCACATTATTAAATGTGAAAAGGTTATCCTCTGTGGTTTCACCTTCATGTATCCCAAGTTCTTCATAAACAGCTTCTTCTATTGCCTTTGAGCCATTAACATGGCAAGCTGTTCCTTGGCATAGCATAATAAGATATTCACCTACAGGGTTTAATCTAAACTGAGTATAAAATGTTACTACCCCATGAACCTTTGCTGGTTTCACACCCGTTTCTTTTGCAATGTGATTAAGTACTTCCACAGGTAGGTAACCATAAATATCTTGTGCCTTTTGTAATATGCTAATTAGACTTCCTCTTGTACCCTTGTATTTCTCAAGTGTGGGGTTTAGCTTGTCTAAATCAAAAGTAGAGCTATTACATGCTTTGTTATTTTCTTTACAGCACTGCATATTTTACACTCCTCTCAGAAATTTTCTATTGTTCTTATATTAATAAAGCTTTGTTAAAACTTTGTTAATCTTTCTTGATTTATTATTAGAAAGATGAATTTAATTTTTTGTCTTATTCTAAATAGTTATGAGATTTCTGGCTGTTTTATCAATTTTCTTGTCAATGCTAAACATGTATTATAATATCATAATTTGTCTCTTTAGTAAAGGAATTCACTAATGTTTTTACAAATTCCTATGTCGGTTTTGTTATGTTTTTAACTATGTTTTGTTGACAATAAGCCATTTCTTTTCTTGATAAAATTCCAGTTTTTGTTTGTTATTTTTTTATCATACTCTCGCCAAGTTATTTAGTTTTATTAACAATTACGACTTATTTATTGTTTATATTATGTTTTTATGACATATTATTAGTTTTTTCTATGTCTATTTCTTATTTACCTTTGTTAATTTTGTTATAAATTTGACTTAATTTCTTGTAAAAATGAGAAAAAAAACCTCCTTAAAAAAGGAGGTTTTTAAATCCCTAAAAGAATAGTTGCAGATTTAAAATATATCATAAGAGCTAAAGCATCTACTATTGTAGTAATCAGTGGACCTGCCATAATGGCTGGATCCAATTTAAGCTTCTTTGCTATTAAAGGTAATATACCACCTACAACCTTTGCAATAATTACTGTAAAAAACATACTAATTGATATGGCTATTGATACAAACAAGTCTGTTTTTTCTAAAAAATAAATTCTTCCGAAGTTTATAATTGATAGTGCCACCCCAACAACAATACTTACCCTTAGTTCCTTCCATATTACCTTCAATACATCTTTTGCTTCAATTTCTCCCAAAGCTAAACCACGTATGATCAGAGTAGAGGATTGAGAACCAGCATTCCCACCTGTATCCATAAGCATAGGAATAAATGCCGCTAATACTACTACTGACTGAAGCACATCTTCAAATTTTTTAATAATATTTCCAGTAAAGGTCGCTGAAATCATAAGAACAAGAAGCCATAGGATTCTATGCTTAGCTAAAGAAAATATGCCTGTTTTTAGATACTCTTCTTCAGATGGAGCCATAGCTGCCATCTTTTGAAAGTCTTCTGTATTTTCCTGTTCAATAATATCTACTATATCATCTATTGTAATAATACCTACTAGTCTATTCTCATTATCTACAACTGGCATGGAAGTAAAGTCATATTTTCTAAAAGTATCTGCTACATATTCTTGATCTTCAAGAGTATGAACATATATTACATTTTCATCCATTATATCATTTATTATGGTGTCATCATCATTTAAGATTAGCTGTCTTATGGAAATAACGCCCTCAAGCCTTCTGTTTTTATCCATAACATAGCAGGTATTTATAGTCTCCTTATCTGTGGCCGTTTTCTTAATATGCCCTAAGGCTTCCTTAACTGTCATTATCTTTTTTAAGTCTACATACTCTATTGTCATAAGGCTTCCAGCTGAATTCTCTGGATATTTCAAAAATTGATTTATCAATGCTCTAGTATTTTCATCAGTGTTTTTAATAACCTTTTTTACAACATTTGCAGGGAGTTCCTCTAGGAAGTCAATTGTATCGTCAAAAAACAATTCATCAATAATGCTTTTTATCTCTTTGTCAGTAATAGATTCAATAATATATCTCTGTTGTTCAGGTGACAAATAAGAAAATACATCTGCTGACATATCCTTAGGAAGTATTCGGAAAATAATAAGCGTCTTTTCCTGGCTAGTTTCATCTAATAGCTGTGCTATATCTACTACATTCATATCTATTAATTCATTTCTCGCTTCCATAAGCTTGTTTTCTCTAATTAGTTCTAAAACCTTTTCCAAATTATGTTCCTCCTTCTCTTACGGTAGAGGAAACTATCTCAATGACAAAATGGTGTGCTCCTCTACCTTATTATTCATTTTTCTTGAAAAACTATTCCAGTAGGGATCAGGATCCACCATTTATCACCTCTCTTTTTATTATTTTGATAGAAGCTCTGTAATTATTATTTCTGGTCTATTAAAAATTCTCTGAGGTATAATACTATTACCTAGTCCTCTACTTATTATTATAGTAGTATTATCTATATTATGCATTCCTGATGAATACTTAGGAAAAAACCCTTGATTAGGTACTACCAAACCTCCTATAAAAGGAATTCTCACCTGTCCGCCATGGCCATGACCACTAAATACTAAATCAAATCCATAGGCTGCATATCTATGTATTTTTTCAGGTCTATGAGATAATAATATTTTAAAGCTATTTTCTTCAAGATCTTTTGTTATTTCCTGCAAGTATTGTTCTATAACAATTGGCTCTCTATTTCTTATTCTAGTATAAGGATCATCAGCCCCTGCAATTATTATACTTTGTCCTTCTATATCTACTCTTTCCCAACGATTTCTTAATACATATACACCTGACTTTATAAGTTCTTTTTCTAGGCTTTCAAATCTACCTGAGCGCATTTCATGATTACCAGTAACATAGTATACTGGAGCAATTTTAATTGCCTCATTCACAAATTGCATTGCTATATCTTCATTATATCGCCTGCTGTCTATCAAGTCACCTGTAATTATAATAATATTTGGTTTCTCCACCTTTATCTGTTTTACTAAATATTGTTGTTCCTTCCCAAAGGATTTATTATGCAAATCTGATATGTGTATTATCTTGAAGCCATCAAAGTTCTTGGGAAGTTTTTGAAGATTAACCTTTAGCCTAGTTTTTGTTATCCAGTTATTTTGTAGATAAAAGAATACCATAATAACAATAAGTACTCCAATTATTATGATAAGTAATTTAAGACTATATATATTTTTGTTTATAGGCATATACCCCTCACCATTCCCTACTTCTTCCTTAGTTCACTTTTTATGATAACACAAAAAAAGACTGAAATACAGAAAAACATTCCCAAAAATAGCTTGGGGCGTCTTTTACGCCCCAAGTACTGCCAGTGACAGTCTTATTTCAATTGAATTAAAGCTTTGATACTAGCTCTTTTCCATATTCTCTTGCTTTTTCCTTTGCTTCCTCATTAGGATTCCATAAAGCTCTGATTCCATCATCTACTACTTCAAATCCAGATTTTTTCAGTTCCTCTGTAATTAACTTTACAGACTCTCCACCCCAGCCATAACAGCCAAAGGCAGCAGCTTTTTTATTTTTAAATGAAAGTCCTTTCATCATCTCTAACAATGCTGCAGTACCATGTAATATTCCTCTATTAATAGTAGGACTACCTACTAAAATAGCCTTTGCCTTAAACACTTCGGTCAATATGTCATTTTTATCTGATTTCGAAATGTTATATAGCTTTACTGTAACTTTATCATCTACTTCTTTTATACCCTCTGCAATTGCCTCTCCAAGTCTCCTAGTACCTTCCCACATAGTATCGTAAAGAAGGACAATTTGATTCTCTTGATAGTTATTAGCCCACTCCATATATTTCTCTATAATCTGTACAGGATTGTCTCTCCATATAATTCCGTGACTAGTACATATCATGCTAACTGGTAAATTGAATCCTAATACTTCCTCTATCTTCTTTATAACTAAAGGACTAAATGGAGTTAGTATATTACCATAATATTTTATGGCTTCTTCATATATTTCATTTTCATCTGCTAAATCATTAAACAGGTGCTCTGATGCATAGTGCTGTCCAAAGGCATCATTGCTAAATAAAATATTTTCTCCTGTCATATAGGTGAACATACTGTCAGGCCAATGAAGCATTCTAGCTTCTACAAAAACTAATTTGCTATCACCTAAATCTAGTTGGTCACCTGTTTTCACTTCGACAAAGTTCCAATCCTGATGATAATGGCCTCTTAAGGATTTTACTGCATTGGCAGTACAATAAATAGGAGTATCAGGTATTTCCTTCATAAGCTCTGTCAATGCTCCACTGTGGTCTATCTCCCCATGGTTTATAACTATGTAGTCAATTTCTTTCAAATCAATTTCTTTTTTGAGGTTTGTAACAAATTCCTTTGCATATGGAAGCCATACTGTGTCAATAAGGACATTTTTCTTGTCTCGAATTAAATATGAGTTATAAGAAGAACCCCTATGTGTGGATAATTCATCTCCATGAAAAGATCTAAGTTCCCAGTCAATTTTTCCTACCCATGTAACTTTATCGGCAATTTTACGACCCATTAACATACCTCCCAAAATATTTTTGATTAAAAAATAACAAAGCCTAAAACAATACTTCACTATAAGTATTAATTCTGATGTATTAAACATATTTTAGAATTTAAGTTTTAGGTTTATTATTACTATTCTATCCTTTACCTACCCATAAATACTATATTAAAACCTATAAAAACACTCTTACTATGTAAAAAATCACCGAAAAAACAGTTTCCTTCAAATCCTTAGCTAATGCTCGGATGATAAAAACAAACTTCTTCAGTGACCTTAAAACTATTTTATAGTTGAAATATATTTTAATTAGTCAATATTCTCAGCTTTTCTACTCTATTTTTTTCAACAATCTCAGCAATAAATTTTATATTTTCATACTCTATGGCTTCTCCAGCTTCAGGAAGTCGACCTAAAACTCCCATTACAAATCCACCAATAGAATCAAAATCTTCTGATTCTATACTTGTCCCAATCATTTCGTTAATTTCTTCTATTCTAATACCACCATGGACTAGGTACTCATCTTCTTTTATTACCACTATCTCTTCAAGCGGCTTATCATATTCGTCTTCTATGTCACCTACGATTTCTTCAATTAAATCTTCAACAGTGATAATCCCGTCAGTTCCACCATATTCATCTAATACTATGGCCATTTGAATCCTATTTGCTCTCATTTCGTTAAAAAGTTCTTTAACAGGTTTGAACTCATAGGTAAAATATGCTTCTCTCATATATTTTTTAAGATCAAATTGATCTTGATTTTCCACTAGGAATAATAAATCCTTTACATATAGAATTCCTATAATATTATCTGTAGTATTTTCATATACTGGTATTCTTGAAAACTGCTCTTGCTTAAATATGTCAATAATTTGCTCATAAGAGGCATTCGCTTCCACTGCTATCATATCAGTTCTAGTAGTCATAACATCCCTTGCCTGGGAATCTCCAAACTCAAAAACATTGTAGATCATTTCCTTTTCTTCACCTTCTAGAACTCCTTCTTCATGACTAACACTGACTATGGTTTTTAATTCTTCTTCTGTAATAAAAGGCTGATAGCTATCTACATTTCCGCCTGTTAATTTTACTAAAAAGTTTGTAATGCGTGTTAAAAAGACTACTATTGGACTTAATACAATAGTAACTATGTATACATATTTACCTAATCTTAAAGCAACTTTCTCAGAATTTTGAGTTGCTGATGATTTTGGAATAATTTCTCCAAATATAAGTACTAATAAAGTCATTACTCCTGTTGCAATACCAACACCTTTGTTTCCATAAACATCAATTGCTATAGATGTAGCTAAAGCAGATGCACCAATGTTAACTACATTGTTGCCAACTAATATAGCACTTAATAATTTACTTGGGTTCTTTATTAGCTTATTTACTGTACTCGCACCTTTTACCTTGTCTTCTACCATTTTTCTTATTCTGATCTTACTTAAGGTCATTAAAGCTGTTTCTGATGCAGAAAAAAAAGCAGATAACATTAAAAAAACAACTAGAAGAATAATCTTCCACATGGCCTCAGGGTCCAACTCCTATCACTCTCCCACAATATATATATCTACAATACATTATACTGCATAAATGAGATAATATCTATAATTATTTAAAATTATCATACATTTTCTGATATATTTAAAGAAATTCTAAGGTTAAAAATGTAGTTACATATTGTATTTCACTCATTATATATGTTTTTCAAAACAATATGTAATATACTTCTAAATTTAAAGAAAGAACAAAAAATAAAGATGAATTTCATTATAAATATAATTGGGGTCAAAGAAAAAAATTAAGTTAAAGGTTTTCAATAATAATTCATCATTATTTCATCAATTCTATTATTGATGTCTTCAACATTAATGTTTTCTATCCTATTATCAGTTATTCTGTATTTCTGCTTCTGTCTTAATATTCTATATATACTTTCATCAAGTCTTTCTTCAGTAATCCTTCCACTAATTATAGCTTCTTTCATAGCATTTATAACAGCTATACCATTTTCGAATCCGTGAGCTACTAAAACAATATCACTTCCTGCATCTATTGCCTTTATGGCTGCTTCTCCTAAATCGTAGTTTTCTATTATGGCTCCCATTGTCAAATCATCTGAGATAACTACTCCATCAAATTCTAATTGGTCTCTTAATATACCTGTGATTATTGTTTTTGATAGGGACGCGGGACTTTCAGAGTCTATTCCGCTCATTAGAATATGAGCTACCATAACTGTATCTGCTCCATCTTCTATTGCTTTCCTGAATGGTACAAGCTCAAAGCTATTAAGTCTTTCTATGTCATGTTCAATGGCAGGCAGTCCAATATGTGAATCAACTGATGTATCTCCGTGTCCTGGGAAGTGCTTTATAACTGAAATAATCCCGCCTGACTGAATGCCCTTCATTGTCTGAATTCCTAAATCACTCACTATGTATGGCTCTACTCCAAAGGCTCTGTCTCCTATTACAGGGTTATTAGGATTGCTGTTTATATCTAAAACTGGTGCAAAGTTCATGTTAAAGCCAAATATATTTAATTCTTCTGCTAATATGGCTCCTATTTTGTAGGAAAGCTCTTTATTATTTAAAAGTCCTATCTCCTCATTTGTTGACAACTTTTTGACTTCTTTTGGCATCCTGCTAACTCTGCCACCTTCTTCATCTACAGAAACAAATAGAGGGTTCTTATTTTTAGAGTTAGCTTCCTTTAGAGAGTTTACCAGGCTTAAAAGCTGACTAGGGCTCTCTACATTTTTGCCAAAAATAATAATACCTCCGACTCCTTCTTCTTCTATTAATTTTCTAGACTTTTCATCTAGGGTATATCCCTCTATTCCAACTATAATCATTTGACCTATCTTTTCTTCAATAGACATTTCTTTAATTTGTTCTTTTATTGGGTCTATTATTTCAACTGGTGGCTCATTATCATTTTCCTTTTGTATATCTTCTAAATCAGGCAAATGATCTTCCACTATATTTTTCTCTTTTTCTGATAAAGAGCAACCCATGAATAAAAGTGAAACTACAATATATATTATGTATTTGCAAATTTCTCTACTTTTCATTTTTTCATCCTCTGGTAGTTTTTAAGAAAAAACATCTCAACAAGACAGTCGAAACGTCCCCTTGTCTTTCTTATCTGTGAACTTTATTTTTGCCACTATTTTTAGATTTATAAAGGTTTTTGTCTGCTATATTAATGATTTCTTCAGAAGTAAGCTTCTCTTTATTCATTGTACATATCCCAAAAGATCCAGTAATTTTAATCTGCTTATTACATGTTAAGATAATATCTTCTTCAATATCTTTTCTTATTCTCTCGGCGATTTTGTATGCAGTATCATTATCTGAATTATTTAAGCATACTAAAAATTCATCCCCGCCGTATCTGGCTACCCAATCACTCTCTTCTCTTATAAAATTTAATAATCTCTTCCCATATTCTTTTATGATGATATCTCCCTCAACATGTCCACATACATCGTTTACTCTTTTAAGCTGATCAATATCCGTCAAAATAATAGATAAAGGTTTTTTGCTAATAATACTATTAATAATATCTGCTGGTAGCCTTTCATCTATAAATCTTCTGTTATAAAGTTTAGTTAGATTATCCTTCACTACCTTGTCATTTAATTTAGTAATATACTCTTTAATATCATGAATATTATCATAATCACCAGTATCTATCAACATTGTGCTTGTCACTTCTTTTAGTAGTTCTAAAACCACTACTTTCTCTGTTGTCTCTAAAGGTATTGCTGTCACCATGTAAAGCTTGTCATTTAAATTCTCTAGCTTAAATACAGTATCCTTATGGAGTTGAGCCCTCATAGAGATACAATTTTCACAAATCTCATTATTGTTCCAGTATGTATAGCAATTCGACTCAGTTTCTATTATGACATTATCATAATAACTCATTACCTTTTTCGCACAGGGGTCTACAATTCTTACTGTCTCATACATTTTCTTAAAGAAATCTATATGTAGCTCTAGCTCTTCAAGTTTAATTAATTTATTCATCAGCAATACTTCCCTTCAATATAATAAATCAATCATGCAGGTAATCAATTTGATTTAAGTAAATTATACCCAATAATGTATAGTATCCAAACATGGGTAGGATAAAAACTATAAAAGAAGTATTTTAGGCTTTTTCCCCTTTCACCATTATACATAAGGATAAATGGAAGTGAAAAAACCATCATCCATTGGTAATTTATTAAAAACAAGTTTTCAAGGGAAAATTCACCCAATGTAAATGTTAAGGAAAAAATTATATACCATGCTGAAAGCGCTAGTTTTCTCTCTCTGAAAAAATAAAATATCAATACTATTCCTAGACCTAAATAGGATGCCTCTGTAAGCAAAGCTAAAAATCCAATTATAATTAAATATATATTAAGCTTAGTTTTTTCTTTGTTATCTTCAGTTTTTTGAATGAATTCAAGAACATATAAAAATGCAAAGCAAAATCCCAATGAGAGAAATATATTGTTTGGGATATTTTGCTCATATGGGATTAAAAGCTCTAAGCTTCTTGAACCTACAAACATAATAGCTCCCCATATAAATAACCTTTTCATGTAGTTTGTTTTATTACTAGTATGTACAAATCCTTCTACTAGCATAAAAAAGAATATTGGCGCAACAATCCTTCCTAGATAATGAAACCAAATAGGTGTATTTGGTATATACTGTGCTACATGATCCAATAGCATCAATATAGCCATAAGGATTTTAAGTTGAAATCCGTTAAATAATTTAAGTTTCATTATGTCACCTCTCATAAACTATGAACCTTTCAAATGCTTTATTTTACATTTTCATATCTGTTAAGATATGAAGACAAAATAATACCTAATACAAATAGTAGGACACCTATTATATATCTAAAATCTATTTGAAAACCTGGAAATATAGATATTATTGATCCTATGGCAAAGCCTAACACCCCATAATATGTATATCCATAGGCCTTTTCAAAAAACAAGCTAATTAGCTTTGCAAACAAAATTATACTGACTACAAAACCTATACCCATAGGAATAAGCATTGGTATATTAAGGCTTGCTATACTATCAAGGACTAACTCATACGCTCCCATGTACATTAGAATAAAAGATGCGCTTATTCCAGGAATTATAGTACCAACGCCTATAATTGAACCATAAAAGATAAGCTGTGCAACTCCTGGATTTTTATTTGGGTCAATATTTATTATTTCATTATCTAAAACTGCAAATAAAGCTGCTGCTCCTAAAGCAATTATGAATGGTATTATATATGCATTTTTAAAACCTCTATCATTAGCTTTTTTAAAGAGAGAAGGAAAAGTGCCTACCATTAGACCAATAAAAAGATATTTCACTTCTATATTATAGTCTGTGAATAAGTAGTTTATAAGCCTGCTAAAGACTAAAATCCCAAAACCACCACCTAATGCTATAGGAAAAAAATATATGGCATTCTCTTTAAAATTTCTAAATACATGAGCTATAGCTTCAGTTATTCTTTCATATATACCAAAAATTACTGCAAGTGCTCCCCCACTTACTCCTGGTGCAATAGCACCAAAACTTAAAGCCATTCCCTTCAAAAAGCTTTTCAAAAACTCCATGAAATTCCCCCTTTTAAAAATACAATGACAAATATTTCTAATTCATCATTCCAACTTTTTCTATAATAATTATAATATCATACTTGCATTTCAAATAACATGAAAAAGTCAGGTTAAATAAAAACGCCCATATAGTTAATCTTATCTTCCCATGTGTCTGTCACTGAAATAGTCGTATATTCGAAAATCAAGTTGCTCCCATCTAAAGCTATTGGTTCTTCACCCATGGAGGCAAAAATTGGTGTAATACTTGTTGAGATTGCTAGTGCTAATGTTAAAGTTCCAATAAAAAATGCATCCAGTAGATATATTATCCACTGATGCATTAAATTTGTCACCGTATTTTTTATCATTATTGTTCTTCTATAAAAAACTTCTTATACCATACAAGAAAAACATATATTGTCCAAATCTGTCTGGCATGATTTGCCTTATCTGTATAATGTTCTACAGCTAGGTTCACAATCTCATTAGTATTAAAAAATTCTTTCGCCATATCTGACTGGAACATTTCCTTTGCCATACTATAATATTTTTCCTCCTTTAGCCAATGTCTAATTGGCACTGGAAAACCTATTTTAGTTCTATTTGCCCACTCAGCAGGTAATGTATCTTTTGCAGCTATTCTCAAAGCATATTTACCGCTTTTTTCGTTGACACGATATCTTTCAGGTATTTTAGAAGCCAAAGCCATGACTTCTTTATCAAGAAATGGAACCCTTATCTCTATTGAATGAGCAGAGCTCATCTTATCAGCTTTTAAAAGAATGTCTCCAGGCATCCATAAATTCATGTCAAGATATTGCATCTTAGTGACATCACTTTGGTCTTTAACCCTGTCGTACACCTTTTTCGTTATGCTTTGCACAGAAGGTCCTTTTTTATAGTCATCCTTTAATATCTTTAAGGCATGGTCTTCTTCAAAAACCTTAGCCTGACCTATAAACCACTCTTCTACCCTTTGTCCGCCCTTTACTAAGAAATTAGTTATCCTATTCTTTGGCAACGCTTTACATGCTAATGAAACTGGCCGTCTAATCACATTCGGTATTTTTTTGTATTTAGCCATAGTTGGCGTTGTCTCATACCAAGCATAGCCACCAAATATTTCATCTGCTCCCTCACCTGATAACACAACAGTCACGTGTTCTTTTGCCAGCTTGGCTAAAAAGTATAAGGGTACAACTGATGGATTCGATTGTGGTTCATCCATATGATACTGAATAGTAGATAGGGCTTCAAATGACTCTTCTGCTGTTATGAATTTTCTGTGGTTTTCTATTCCTAGCATGTCCGACAAATCCTTGGCCAGATTTGTTTCATTAAATATTCTCTCATAATCACTAAAGCCTACGGAAAAGGTCTTGCTAGGCACAAGTAGAGATGTTATATAACTTGAATCAACTCCACCAGATAAAAATGAACCTACGCTTACATCGCTTACTTTATGATACTTCACTGATTCAGCTACAGTTTCTTTTATTCTATCTACATAGTGCTCTAAACTATTTTCCTTTTCATCATACATTGGATCCCAATAAGATTTTATTTCTATAGAGCCTTTTTTGTAAACCATATAATGGGCTGGTTTAAGCTTATATACGCCTTTGAAAAAGGTTTCATCAAGAACAGGGTACTGAAAAGTGAGATAGGGTCTTAGTGCATCCTTATTTAACTCTTTTATAAATGATGGGTGCTTTAAAAATGATTTTATTTCTGAACCAAAGATAAATGAATTATCCTTAGTATTTTGAGTATAATACAATGGCTTTATTCCAAAATGGTCTCTAGCTAAGAACATTGTTTCCTCTTTAGTGTCCCATATAGAAAAGGCGAACATTCCTCTTAACTTATGGACTATGTCTTTGCCATATTCTTCATATCCATGTATAATCACTTCGCTATCAGTTTGGCTTTTAAATATATGTCCCTTATCCTTAAGTTCAATCCTTAACTCCTGATAATTATAGATCTCACCATTGAAAACCATTACAACAGATTTATCTTCGTTATACATTGGCTGACTTGCTTCCTCTGAAAAATCAATAATCATAAGTCTTCTAAACCCGAATGTAACACTTTTATCCGTGAACATACCACCACTATCGGGTCCTCTATGGACAATAGTTTCCATCATACTATTAATAATTTGTTCTTTATCTAAAGCCAATCCATTATCTGCGAACCCAACAAAGCCACACACTTCTATCACCTGCCCCTATTATATATACTAGCTTGTTCTCTTTATATTGTTTTTTAAAATTTCTGTGATTATTTCTGTTTCATTAAAGGGTACTTCAACTTTGCCTATCTTTTGATAGGTTTCATGCCCTTTTCCTGCAACAAATATTACGTCATCTTTTTTACTTATTTCAATAGCGTATTTAATTGCTTCCTTTCTATCAACAAATGATACATAGGTTCCATAGTGTTTTTTGATAGAATCAACAATTTCCTTTATGATAGCATTGGGGTCCTGTTCCTTAGGGTTATCCGATGTAACAACAGCAATATCAGAATATTTAGCTGCTACTTTGCCCATTGCATAACGCTTAGCTTTCCCCTTTTCCCCTGGAGCAGCATAAACACCAAAAACTAAAATTAGTCTACCTTTTGTGAATGGCTTTATAGCAGATAGAGCCTTTTCTAAACCATCCTCAGTATGTGCAAAATCAACTATTATTTTATAATCCTTGTCCTTATATACTACTTCAAATCGCCCTTTTATATTTTTGACTAAATTAATTCCATTCTCTATATCTTTTAGGTCTATATCATTACAATAAGCACAAGCTATAGCCGCTAAACTATTATATACATAAATCTTTCCTGGAAAATTCACTCTGATTTCTACACTACCCTTTGGTGTATTAGCTGTATATCTAGTAAATTCAGCATCATAAAAAATATTCGATGCATAAATATCAGCTTTATTATCTATTCCATATGTTATAGTTTTAGCTTTTAAGTCCTTTATTTCCTCAACTAACCTTCTGCCATATTCATCGTCTACATTGACAATATTGAAGTCTTTTGTCATTTTAAAGAGCTTGGCTTTTGCATAGAAATATTTTTCCATATTATTATGGAGCTCTAAATGGTCTGGTGTAAGGTTTGTGTATATTCCTGTGTTAAAATTACATTCTGCTACTCTATCTAGGCTTAATGAATGGGATGACACTTCCATAATACAATTTTCAGTATTAATATTTACCATTTCAGAAAACATTTTCTGTAGTTTAGGAGATTCTGGGGTAGTGTTATTAACTCTTTCTTGTTTATTTCCAATGACACTTCCCATGGTGCCAATAAGGCCTATAGATTTATTGGCTTGTTCAAATATTGACTTAATAAGAAATGTTGTAGATGTCTTTCCATTGGTTCCTGTTATACCTATTAACTTAACTTTTTCAGTAGGCTTATTATAAAAGTTAGATGATACTTTTGCTAATGCCTTTCTTGAGTTGTTAACCCTTATCACAGTTACATCATCTATGCTTACACTTACATCCTTCTCAACTATCAACACACTGGCGCCATTTTCTATGGCATTTTCAATGAAATCATGTCCATCTACTGTGAATCCAGAAATAGCAACAAAAATATTTTTATCCTTAACTTCTCTAGAATCAAAGGCTATCCCACAAATTTCTCTATTTAGTTTGCCTTTTATTGTTATATAATCAAGTTCCTCAATCACTTTAGATAAAAGCATCTATTACATACCTCCTGGTAAGTAGTTGTATTAGTCTTTTGTTTTAAATATCTTCCTAAACACTTTGCCTATTATGATTCCTGCATAAGAAAAGGCTGGCATTGGATCCTTTAGGTTCCATATTGCATAAGCTTTCGGTCTAAATAAGGATTTAAATATCTGTCCAAAGGTAAGTTGTCCAGTTTTTATATAGTCTCGAATTGCTAACAAATCCTCATATGCATACCAGAATACTAGGTTCTGATCTCCCTTGAATGACTTTGGCTCCAAAGGTTGACCAATCATTTCCATATAAGTTATATAGGGCATATTTAACCCAAGCTTATAAAGTAAATTGTTAAAGTTGGTCATTCTTGCATTTACTTCTATCATATAAAATTTTCCTGTTTCAGAATCTTTCTTAAACTCTATTTCTGCAAAGCCTTTGTAGCCAATTTCCTCAAAGAATTTGGCTCCTATATCATAGAGTTCAGGTACATATTTATGGCCAGTATATACAGAAGCACCAAAGTTAATAGGAAATTGTCTATATTTTTGACATGTAGACCAATGTGTTACCTTTGATTCTTGATTTAGATATGCATCAAATGTATACATATGATCGTCAAAGCCTGGTATAATTCTCTGAACAATAACTTCTAATTCTGCCTCTTTGGTTTTGTTTATTGCATCCTGCAGTTCTTCTCTATTGTGAACCTTAAATAACTTCCTCCTAAACTTGGCAACAAAGGATGGAGAATCAGTAGGTTTTACAATACATGGATACTTGATAATGGTCTCAACTTTTTCTAAAAAGTTTTCATCATCTGGACTAACTGTCTCTGGAATTGCTACTCCATGCTCTAGAGCTAGCTTGGACAAAGAGCCTTTGTCCATAACTTTTGTCCACAAACCAGGCTGAGTTTGAGGAAAAAGATAATATTTTTTGAGCTCCTCCAGATGTTCATCTATAACTTCTGCATGCAAGTCATGACATGGTATAAGCACAGGCGGAAAGTCCTGCTTCTTAGCATAATCTATTAAGAATTCAATAAATCTTTTTGAGTCGTTTTTATAATGGGGTACAATTAATTTTTCGGATAAATATTTTGATTTAGCAGCATAGGTATCCTTATCTGAATAATCCATAGCTACGACTTCAATCCCATGTATACCTAAACAACGAATTGTGCTAAGTGCAATATAGTAATTAGTACCTAAAACAACTGCCTTATTTTTCATCTGAGCACCTTCTTATCCTTATTATTACTTTGTCAATATAATAAATTATTTATCATAATTTTATTCTGTACCTTACTCTACATTTTTGCCACTATCCTTAGTTTATATACCCTAGATAGAGACCCAGTCTAAGACTTAACCATCATTTGTATTAGCCTTTTCATTAAATATGCTACTTAAAATCTTAATCTCAATTCTCCTGTTTTTAATTCTTCCTTCTGCTGTATCATTGGTATCAATGGGAGAATATTCACCAAATCCTTCTGCGGTTAATCTCTTAGGGTCAAATCCCTTTTCACTAATATAATATTCTGCTACAGTAATAGCCCTAGCTGCTGACAAGTACCAGTTGTTTGGAAACTGTGGAGAATTCATAGGGACTGTATCTGTGTGACCTTCAATTTTTATTTTGTTGTTGGTAAACTGTAAAAGCTTGACTCCAACTATATCTAAAATCTGAATAGCTTCTTCTTTTATAGTAGCTTTTCCAGGATCAAACAATATTCCATCTAAAAAACTCAGTCTTACAAAACTTTCATTATAGTCAATAGAAACTTGTAGTTCACTGATACCTTCTTCTTCAAGGTAATCATTTAAATCCATAGCTAGTCCTTGGAGTTCTCTAGTAACATCTGTTTCAAATGTCTCTCCATCAGCAAAGCCCTTTGTTTTGCTATCAAAGCCTATATCGCTGGTAACAACAGTCTCTCCACCAATTAGAACTCCTGAAGAACCTTTGAATGAGTTCATAATTGCCTTGAATTTTTGCGCATCAACTGAAGAGAATGAAAACAACAAAACAAAAAAACAAAGCAATAGTGTAACCATATCTCCATAGGTATTCATCCATGCAGGCGAACCTTTTTTTACTTCAATCTTTTTTCTTTTTCTGGCCATAATGTATCCATCGCCCCTTTTTTTCTATTTTAATATCCAATCTTCTATATTCTGTAAAGTCATATAAAATAATACCACGCTTCAATACTATTTTCGTCATATTTTCATTATTTTTTACTGTAACTTACATCTAATTAATTATAATATAACTTAAGCATTATTTCAAGATGCCGCTAGTACCGATACTGTCAACTCTAGTCTTTCTTTGGGCTTATGCAAAAAATTTTCTTATTTATAATAGATATCTATAAAAATAAAGACAAAACGAAAAATTTGTGATATAAATATATAATGTCAAGCATTAACTTTTTGAATTATTGCCTTGATTTTAGATGAAATATTTAACTCGTGCATATTCGCTTAAAACCTGATAACTTTAATATATACTATCTAGAAACTGGAGTGAGATAAATGCAAGAAAAAATAATAGGCATACTGGGCGGAATGGGACCAGATGCAACATGTGTCTTATTTGAAAGAATAATAAAATATACCAATGCAAAACGTGACAGTGAGCACATTAGAGTGATCATTGATAATAATCCAAAAATACCTGACCGTACTGCTTCAATACTAAATAATTCTACTGAACCTCTTTTAGAATTAGTTAGAACAGCGACTAATTTACAAAACTCTGGAGCAGATTTTATAATAATTCCTTGTATTACTTCCCACTTCTACTTTAAGGAAATCCAAGAACAGATTAATGTTCCTATATTGAATGTATTAGAGTTAACAAAAGAACTTATAGATATAAATTATACAGGCCTTAAAAAAATTGGCGTCATTGCTACGTCAGGTACTATAAAAACAAATCTTTTTCAAAATTTGTTAGATGATAAAGAAATAATTGTTCCTACAGATGAAGAGCAAAGAGATTATGTTATGGAGATTATTTACGGCAAAGAAGGAGTAAAGTCAGGAAATAGAACAGGAAAAGTTAAGGAACAGACTATAGAAGTTGTTAGGAGACTAAAGGACAGGGGAGCTGAAGCAATTATTTCTGGATGTACAGAAATAAGTATAATATTGGATCAATCGGATATAGATATACCATTAATTGATCCATTGACCATTATGGCTACGAAATCAGTTTCATTGGCAAAGGGTTTGAAATAAAAGAAAGCAGAAAGAAAAACTTATATTTTCTTTCTGCTTTTTTTAACTAGAAATAATAATTACCTAGTTCAATCCATTGTTCTAAAATCTGTTATTTAATAATTAATGCATGACTACCTAGCTCTATATAGCTTTGAAAAAAATCATCTGCATTATATTCTACCTGTCCCTCTAGTGGGTTCATCACATGGACATTGTCTCCTGCATAACCATTTAAAACAACACAGTGTAGGTTAACTGGCATGTCCTTCATCTCGCCTGAGTCTATTAAAATCCAAGAATAGTTTAGCATAGGCTCACTTAGATCAAGTGTAACCCAAATAACTACTGGAACTCCTTGTTCTAAATACTCTATAATTTTTTCATGTGTACTATTGCTTATATTTCTAGGCTCTTCTTTACCCTGAACTACATCTAAATAATTGTTTGCAGCTTTGATTATTGGAGGAGCATAGGAGAAAAACCCACTTGTCTCTCTAGGATCTCCTGCATATGCTATATAAGGATCGGCTCCATACAGCTGTTCATCCACTCTATAGAAGGGGACCTTAGGTAAATATATATCTGCCATCTCAAGCTTGTCAACAGCATACCCTTTGTAGTTAAGAACTGTTGTCAAAGAAGTAATCTCACAACCATTTGGTAACTCAGGGTTTTGCATGACAGTTGGTACATCTATGTATACCTCATCAATGGATATTTCCCCATCTTCAGTATAACTTACATGCTTTATATGCTCAAATAACCTATTTTTTATAAGTATCTCATGATTATCTTTGTTTATTTCTACAGTTAAAGAGTCTCCCTCACTACTTTGGTAGTATGGATTTAAGCCAACTTGCTTTATTTCATATATATTATGGTAATCCAATAAATCTGAAGTTGCTAGCCCGTCTTTATCAGTCACTAATATATCTACTAAGACTCCTGTTTCTATATTTGTTATACTAAACTGGCTGTTTTTTAATGGAAATTGTCTATCTGTGTCTATGTTTTTTATGGTAATTTTTCCATGTTGCTCAATAAATTTATTTTCAAGATTTTCTATTATCTTAGGTGCTTTATCATCTTTTATAATGCTAATAAGTTTTATCCCACCTACAACAATAGCGACAAAAAACAGAATACTAAATATAAACCTAAACGGTTTTATTCTTCTAGTTTTTCTTCTTCTTTTCTTCATATTTTCGTTATAGGCCCCCTTAGAAAAAATTATAGGTTGAAGTAGCCAACAGTATAGTTCTCTCTTTTGGCAATATTATTTATATCATAGATTTAGGGTTTTGTCTTAAATCTTACTTACCAATTAAGTCATTTCTCTAATTAAGGCTCTCTTCTATAAGGTCTGCAAGACTTTTGGCCATGCCTGTTATCTCTTCTTGGTCCTTACCTTCTATCATAACACGTACTAATGGCTCTGTACCTGAAGGCCTTATAAGCACTCTACCTTCACCATGGAATTTCTCTTCAAGCTTTTCGATTTCTTCTCGTACTACTTGGTCTTCCATGTAGACATTTTTCTTTTCATTGCTTACTCTAGCATTTATAAGTACCTGTGGCAATGAAGTCATTACTCCAGCTAATTCAGATAGTTTTTTTCCTGTTTCCTTGATAACTGATATAAGCTGCAAGGCGGACAAGAGTCCATCTCCTGTAGTATTGTACTCTGAAAATATTATATGACCTGATTGTTCTCCCCCTAGAGAATATCCTTCTTTTAGCATTTCCTCTATTACATATCTGTCCCCTACCTTAGTTTTCACTAAGTTTATATTCTCCTTTTTCAAGCAAATATCTAATCCCATATTACTCATAACTGTTCCCACAATAGTATTCTTTATAAGTTGTCCTTTGCTTTTTAAATGAATACCACAAATAGCCATAATATGGTCACCATCAACAATATTACCTTTTTCATCAACTGCTATAAGTCTATCTGCATCTCCATCAAAGGCTATTCCTATATCTGCTCCTGTACTGACTACAAGCTTTTGAACCTCTTCAGGTTTAGTAGAACCACAGTTTACATTTATATTTACTCCATTAGGTAAATTGTGTATAGCTTCTACATCTGCACCTAAATCCTTTATTAACTCTGGAGCAGCCTTATATACAGCACCATTGCCACAGTCCATAGCCACCTTAAGTCCTTTAAAGTCTACTTCAATGCTTTTTCTAAGGAAGTTCTTATATTTTTCTGTCCCATCATCTATTATGATCTTTCTTCCTACACCTTCACCTGTAGGAGATAGTGGAATTTCTCTTCCATCCAAAATGTATCCCTCAATCTCATCTTCTATTTCATCACTTAGTTTATAGCCCGTGCTTCCAAAAAATTTAATGCCATTATATTCTACAGGATTATGTGAAGCTGATATAACTACCCCTGCTTCCGCTTTTAGCTCTCTTGTTAAAAAAGCTACTGCTGGTGTAGGTATTATTCCTACAGCTAATACGTCAGCACCTACTGAGCAGATTCCAGCCACCATAGCAGCTTCTAGCATATCTCCTGATATTCTAGTGTCCATACCTACTACTATTTTTACATCCTTTTTATCCTTTGCTAGAACATATGCTCCAGCTCTTCCAATTTTATATGCAAGCTCACAAGTTAATTCCTTGTTTGCTACTCCTCTTACTCCATCTGTTCCAAAAAGTCTACCCATAAATAATCCTCCCTATATAGATTTGTTGCTTTTTTAATAATATCATAAATATATTGTAGCGACAAACAAAAAATGTAAGTTTCAAACTACTTTAAGCTAGAAACATAACTGAAATACTAAGCGAGCAAATAAATTTGTGTAAAGAGACTGCTAACCGTAAGTGTATATTTTATTTAAGTTTCGCTATATCTGAATACGACCTAACTCCATGTAAAGAGCTTGCACTCTTTATTGCATTTATGACTGCCTGTTCCATTGCTCTGGCTGCTAAAAAGCCCACTGTGCTTATATCAGCCTGTTCATCTCCTGTTGATAATGCAAATATAGTGTCACCGTCAAATATAGAATGAGCTGGTCTCATGGTTCTGGCATAGCCATTATGAGCCATGGAAGCTATTTTGTTTGTTTCAGATTTAGAAAATTTGGCATTTGTAGCTACTACTCCAATAGTAGTGTTTCCGCTAAAGAGATTTTTCTTGCTATCATAATTAACTATCATCATATTTTCTGTACCTATAAAGCTATTTTTGTCTTCACTTAATAATCCTGCCAAGGTCTGACCTGTTGATGGATCTATTACATCACCTAGACAGTTCACGGCTACTATAGCTCCTACTTTTAAATCTCCAACCTGCAGTGCATAGCTACCCAAACCACCTTTCATAGCCCTTTGAAGTCCAAGGAGCTTTCCTACTGTAGCACCTGTACCTGCTCCAATATTGCCATTTGGACATTCAATATCTGTGGCATTCATACAAGCTTCGTATCCCATTTTTAAATCTGGTCTTACTCTATAGTCTCCAATAGCCAAATCAAATAACACTGCCGAACATACTATAGGAACCTTTGTAACCTGAACATCAAACCCTACATTTCTTTCTTCTAAATATTTCATTGCTCCAGAAGCAGCATCTAAGCCAAAGGCACTCCCTCCTGAAAGCATAACTCCATGAATTTGCTCTACCATATTTACTGGGTTTAGTAGGTCAGTTTCCCTAGTACCTGGAGAACCTCCTCTCACATCTACTCCTGCAGTAGCACCATTTTCACATATTATCACTGTACAGCCTGTAGCAGATTCAATATCCTGTGCATTTCCTACCTTTATTCCATCTATATCTGTAAATTGAATTTCTTTCATTGTTTTCACCTCTTATTTTTGATTAATAACTAATTCTATAAAAGTAGAGAATTACCTGCAAAAAAAAGAGTCTTAAATCTCAAATGAGATTTAAGACTCTTAAGTCTGTCTATTAATTTACTTTAACTTTTACGGCTTCTGCACCTTTTTCTAATGCTTCTTTATTTATTGGGATTAAGTTTGACTTTGATTCTCCAAATACTTTTTTGAAGGCTTCAACTATTGAATCTGTCTTAACTGCTTTTAAAGCTCTAGGTAAGCACCTAGCATGACCATATTAGCTATTTTGCTATTTCCAAGGTCATTAGCTATATCATTAGCAGGTACATAATATACATTTACATCAGTTCTATTAATTTTTCTATCAATTAAAGAACTGTTTATCAATATATTACCACCATTTTCAACATCTTTTTCGAATTTGTCTAGAGATGGTTTATTCATTATTATAGCTGTAGTAGCTTCTGTAACTATAGGTGAACCAATAGGTCCATCAGAAATCATAACGTTACAGTTAGCAGTTCCACCTCTCATTTCTGGCCCATATGATGGAAGCCATGAAACGTTCTTATTTTCTACCATTCCTGAATATGTTAATAGCTGTCCCATTGACATTACACCTTGACCACCAAATCCAGCTATGATTAATCTTTCTTCCATTCTATTCTACCTCCTCAGGCGTTCTAAAATTACCTAATGGGAAATATGGAATCATATTTTCCTTTAGCCAATTAAGAGCTTCTACTGGAGTATATCCCCAGTTTGTTGGACATGTAGAAAGCACCTCTACTATACCAAAGCCTTTTCCTGATATCTGGAGCTCAAAAGCTTTTTTGATTGCCTTTTTAGCTTTTCTTATATTAGCTGGGTCATGAACTGAAACTCTTTCAACAAATTTTGCGCCATCTATTGTTGCTAGCATTTCTGATACTCTAATTGGTTTTCCAGCGTGAGCTTCATCTCTTCCGTATGGTGCTGTAGTTGCTTTTTGTCCTATTAATGTAGTGGGAGCCATTTGTCCACCAGTCATACCATATATAGCATTGTTTACGAATATTGTAGTGATTTTCTCTCCACGATGTGCAGCATGAACTATTTCACCAGCTCCTATAGAGGCTAGGTCTCCATCTCCTTGATATGTGAATACAACTTTATCTGGGTGTACTCTTTTGATACCAGTAGCTACTGCTGGAGCTCTACCGTGAGCAGCCTCATGCATATCTACATTAAAGTAATCATAGGCAAAAACTGCACAACCAACTGGAGCTACACCTATAGTATCACCTAAAACCCCTAGTTCTTCTAGTACTTCAGCCACTAATCTATGGATAATCCCATGTGTACAGCCTGGACAATAATGGAAAGGCTTGTCTGTAAGACCTTTAGTTTTTTCAAATACTATAGCCATTATTTGTCACCCCCAACAATTTTCTTAATCTCTTCTACGATAGCATCTGGAGTAGGAATCATACCACCTGTTCTTCCATAGAAGTAAACAGGCTTTCTTCCGTTAACTGCTATCTTTACATCATCTATCATCTGACCAGTACTCATTTCTACAGTAAGTACTGCCTTTGTTTTATCACTTATTTTATCAAATGCTACTTCTGGGAATGGCCATAATGTAATTGGTCTAATAAGCCCTACTTTTAAACCTTGGTCTGCACATTTTGCTATAGCATTTTTTGCTATTCTTGATGTTGTACCATATGCTACTATAACAACTTCAGCATCTTCAAGGTTATATTCTTCGTATCTTACTTCATCTTCTTTCATTTTTGTATATTTAGCCTCTAGTTTTAGGTTATGGTCCTCTAAAGGTTTAGCTTCTATATAAAGTGAGTTTATTACGTTAGGTTTTCTTGCTCCTTTTGTACCTGTTGTTGCCCAATCCTTTGGTGGTAGCTCTCTTTTCTTAGGCTCATTAAACTCTACTGGCTCCATCATTTGACCTATCATACCATCTCCAAGAACTATTACTGGATTTCTATAGTAATCAGCTACTTCAAAAGCTTCCATAACTAAATCCACTGCTTCTTGGATACTGGCTGGAGCATATACTAAATGTCTGTAATCTCCATTTCCTCCTCCTCTAGTAGCTTGGAAGTAGTCAGACTGAGAAGGTTGTATACCTCCTAATCCTGGGCCTCCTCTTACCATATTAACTATAACACATGGAAGCTCTGCTCCTGCTATATATGATATTCCCTCTTGTTTTAGTGCAATTCCAGGGCTTGAAGAAGATGTCATTACTCTAGCTCCTGATCCTGCTGCTCCATATACCATATTAATTGCTGCTATTTCACTTTCTGCCTGTAAAAAAACTCCGCCAATCTTAGGTAGTTCTCTTGCCATGAACTCAGGTATTTCATTCTGTGGCGTAATAGGATATCCAAAGAAATAATTACAGCCAGCTTTAATAGCTGCAGCACCTACTGCCTCATTTCCTTTCATCAAGACTTTAGACATTTGATTCCCTCCCTTAAATATTATTCAACCATTTCTCTCTCTACTGTTATTACTGTATCTGGGCATATTGTAGCACAATTCGCACAGCCTATACACTTATCCATTTCAATGACTGTTGCTGGATGATACCCCTTTACATTTATCTTATCTTTGTTCATAACTATAATTTTTGTAGGACACACTGTAGTACATAACTCACAGCCCTTACATCTGTCCTCATTGAAAGTAACTTTTCCTTTTGCCTTTGCCATCTTCTTTCCCCCCTTTAAATTAATTAAAAATTGAGAATTGAGAATTGAGAATTATTAAAACATTGCAGATTATAGCATCCAGTCTTCCCGCATTAACAGATTTATAGGGAATACCTCTCCTCTTATATCATGGGGAAGTTCTTTTGCTACATGCTCTAAAGCTACCACATATTTAAGAGGTATGTTTAGAGCATCTGATACTTCTTCAACTAGCTTCTGTCCAGATAATACATCCTCAGTTGTGGTGCTTTTTAATAAATGTGTATTATTTATAAGCCCTGTTACCTTTGCCCTAGAAGCCTTTTCAATATCTCTAATATACTTTTCTACATTTTCTAGGGTTTGTGTTTCAGGCCTATTTGCATTTACCACAAAAAGCATATCATATTTTCCTTCTTCAAAAAAGCTATGATATCTTCCTAAAGCTCTAGCTCCTGCTGGATCTCCACCCACATCTAGGACTGCCTCTATGCTTTCATTCTGTAATGGCCCGTAGACATCTGCAGAAACAGAAGGCACATCTACTGAATTTCCTTTTATAGAGCTGCCTATTACATTGATTCCTAGATTTTCAAGCTCATCTGATTTTTCTCTGCTTCTAAAATATGGGTTTACTACGTCAAGATCTGCTAAGGCAACCTTTTTTCCTTGCTTTGCTAATTTTATGGCATAATTTACTGCAAACTCTGTTTTACCACTTCCATAATGTCCTACTATTATTCTAATCCTGTTATCTTTTAACATATTATCACCCTTTATGTTTATAGGTATTCTTTTGCTTCTTCTTCTCCTTCTAGCACTCTCAGACCACCTTGTGCTAAAGCTATAAGCTCGTCTTCTCCTGGGCATATGACTACATCTCCTATAAAAGCAACTTTATCTTTAATCCAAGATGTAAACATTTTATCATATGCTATTCCACCAGTTAATACTATACCATCTACCTGTCCTTCTAGTACAGTACTCATGCTTCCTATTTCTTTTGCTATTTGATAGGCCATGGCTTCATATACTAGCTTAGCCTTGTTATCTCCTGCCTCAATCATCTTGCACACTTCTCTAGCGTCATTTGTTCCTAAATATGCCACTAGACCACCACAGCCCTTTATCCTCTTCTTCATTTCAGCTAATGTGTATTTACCTGAAAAGCAAAGCTTTGCCAAATCTCCTACTGGAAGGCCTCCACTTCTTTCTGGTGAAAACGGTCCTTCTCCATCTAGAGCATTATTTACATCTACTACCTTACCCTTTTTATGAGCACCAACAGATATTCCTCCACCTAAATGTGCAACTATTAGATTTAGATCTTCATAGTTTCTATTATTGTCTTTAGCAAATCTTCTTGCAACAGCCTTTTGGTTTAATGCATGCCAGATGCTTATCCTGGATATTTCCGGCATACCTGAGATCCTAGCAATGTCATCCATTTCATCTACAACTACAGGATCTACTATAAATGAAGGGACATTTATCAATGTTGCAATCTCATAGGCTATTGCTCCACCAAGATTTGATGCATGCTCTCCAAAAGTACCTTTTCTCAGATCTTCAAGCATTTTATCATTAACTCTATATGTTCCTCCCGAAATTGGTCTTAATAGACCACCTCTTCCAACTACAGCACTTAATTCTGAAATGTCTATTCCTTTATCTTTTAATATATCTAGGATAATTTCTTTCCTAAACTCATATTGATCAAATAATGTAGTGAAGCCTTCTAATTCTTCATTAGAATGCCTTAAGGTTTCTTCTAATACAATCTCTTCATTATCAAACACACCTATTTTAGTAGAAGTAGAACCAGGATTTATTACCAGTAATTTATATGTATTCATCTTATTCCCCCTCATTTTTTGAAGCCATCAATACCCCTAATGCTATTGAGTTCAATTTAGCCTCATCGTTATCAGCTCTTGATGTAAGAACTATTGGTGCCTTTGCTCCTACTATTAT
>JBBAFY010000015.1:0-40396 GCA_041655135.1 Tissierellales bacterium | reverse complement strand
CTAAGAAAGGACTTAGACTAGGATTATCAACTATCTATACAGCTCAAATCGGACTCGAAATGGTTCAGGATATACTATTTGGAACTCCAATGCCTCATGAGGTGGAGGTTGACCTTGGAATTATGGATCCTGATTATGTAAATGTAGTATTTAACGGTCATCAGCCGTGGCCAGGAGTAGCAACTATACTGAAAGCTAAGACACAAGAAGTGCAGGAAAGAGCTAAAGCAGCAGGAGCAAAAGGTTTAAGGGTAGTAGGTTCTATTGAAACAGGGCAGGAGCTGTTACAAAGATTTGAAATGGATGAGGTTTTTGTTGGTTTAATGGGGAATTGGTTATCAATAGAACCATTGTTAGCAACTGGTACAGTGGACGTAATGGCAATGGAAGAGAATTGTTCACCACCAGCAATCGACCATTATGCAGAAAAGTATCAAGTTACCCTAGTAAGCGTAAGTACCATAATTAGTATTCCAGGATTACAGCATGAAATACCATATCACCCTGAAGAAGTTGACAAAATGGCGGATAAATTAATAGAATTAGGCATTGAAAATTTTAAGAAGAGAAAAGATAAAATTAAACCATTGGTTCCTCAAATCAAGCAAAAAGCTATAGCTGGTTTTTCCACAGAAGCTGTTCTAAAAGCCTTAGGAGGTAAGCTTGATCCATTAGTAGAGGTTATAGCAAATGGAGGTATTAAAGGAGTTGTAGCACTTGCAAACTGTTCTACACTTAGAAATGGACCACAGGACTGGGTTACAGTAAATCTAGTTAAAGAGTTAATAAAAAGAGATATTTTAGTTGTATCTGGGGGCTGCGGAAACCATGCTCTAGAGGTGGCAGGCTTATGTAACATGGACGCAGTTGAGCTAGCAGGGGAAGGAATTAAAGGAGTGCTTAAAGCACTTAGTATACCTCCTGTTCTTAGCTTCGGTACTTGTACAGATACAGGTAGGATTTCTATGCTAGTAACTGCATTAGCAGACCACCTAGACGCTGATGTATCAGATTTACCTATTGCAGTAACTGCACCAGAGTGGATGGAGCAAAAAGCTACTATAGATGGAATGTTTGCAGTAGCCTATGGAACCTATACCCATCTATCACCAACTCCTTTCGTAACAGGAGCTCCAGCGTTAGTTAAGCTTCTTACAGAGGATGTAGAAGGGATTACAGGAGGAAAGATAGCATTAGGAGATGACCCTGTGCAAATAGCTAAGGATATAGAAGATCATATTATAAAGAAGAGACAAGGAATGGGATTAAAATAGAAGGAATTAGGTCTGTTGGTATAAAGCCAACAGGCTTTTTAATTTAAATGTAATACAAAAAGTTAACAACTTAAGAGAACATGTGTTAGAAGGTTTAGATATTTTAGTGGAGTTTTCAGGGCTTATTTGATAGAGATTATAGACTCAATAATAGAATGTTGTTAATAATAGAGGAACTTGTTATTATATAGATAATGATGGGGGTTTTTAAGAAAAAGTGTTAGTTAATATGACATTGCATTTGCAAAAGAACCAGATTTGATTTGGCTGGACTAGGGATATGATGAAGCATATGAATTCAGTGAAGGTCTTGTATGTGTAGGTCATAGTTATACTAATATTAAGTATATTTATAAAACAGGTAAAGAAATAATATCATCAAAGGAATACTATCCCTTAACTCATGAAATAAAGGTTAATTCTGAGTGCTATTATTTCAGTGATGGATTAGTTCCGATACAAAATGACAATTCCAATTGTAGGGGGAGGGGGAATAGTAGGACTAGGGATATTAGGTGGATATGTATTGAGCAGAAGAAAATCAAAAGGAAATGTGTAAAAAGTAAATACTTTCTTTTTATACTATAAACTTTAAACAGTATTTTTTGTAATATTTAATCTCATTATTCAAGAAAATAGCCACTCTCAATATTATATGGCTGATTTGAAGTCGTAGAAAATTAGCAATGGGAAACAAATGTGAACATCTTACAAGTATGATATAATTATAGTGAATAAGCTATATAAGGGGAGAAGTAAATTGTCTCTATATAAGATAAAAGAGTCCGTCCAAGAGGTGGCAGAGGCAATAGCTGCTGTTTTAAATGTGGATGTTACCATTATTGACGAAAATTTAAATAGAATAGCGGATACAGGAAAATATAAAAGCAGCATAGGAGATAAAATTCCTAAAAATTGTTCCTTTGAGCTAATTATTAATAGCAAGGAGCCACTTTATATTGATACTTTAGATGCAAATAAAATCTGTGAAAATTGCGCAGCAAAGGGCAAGTGTACTGAATTAGCAACTCTTGGCTATCCAATAATTAGAAAAGGTGAAATATTAGGTGCCATTGGAGTCAATGCCTTTAATGAAGAACAAAAAAGGAAAATAAAGAAAAGCTACGATTCGCTTTTAGTTTTCTTGAACAAGCTATGTGATTTGCTAATAGGTAAGCTAAACTATTATGATACCATCGAAGAATTGACAATAAAGGAAGAGGAAACTAGAAAGATTATTAATGGACTTGATGATGGAATTATTTGTATAGATGATAGGGAAAGGGTTAAGTTTGCTAATCTAAAGGTCCAAAAGGATTTGAAAATTACTGAATCTGATATTATTAATATGCCCCTAAAGGATATCTTGCCAGGTATAGATATAGAATTTGACAATGTGAACCCTCAAGAAAAAAGAATAAGTGTAGAGAATGAGAAAAAAAGCTTTATTATAAAGAGTATACCAGTAATAATCGATGGAAAAAAGGCAAGCAATATATTAGAAATTCATAAAACTAGCGAGCTAGTTAGAGATGCTTACAAGCTTATAGAAGTTCAAAATCCAATAAACTTTAACTCTATTATTGGAGAGAGCATTGAAATAGTAAGGGTTAAAGACATGTCTCATCAAATATCAGGAAGCAATTCCACTGTATTGTTAAGAGGAGAGAGTGGTACAGGAAAAGAGCTATTTGCCAGGGCTATACATCAATCAAGTGATAGGAGACATTCTCCTTTTGTTGCCATAAACTGTGCCTCAATACCAGAGAATCTTCTGGAAAGTGAGTTGTTTGGTTATGAAGGAGGCGCCTTTACTAGTGCAAGAAAAGAAGGACAAATGGGGAAGTTTGAACTGGCAAATGGAGGCACGCTTTTTCTAGATGAGATTGGAGATCTGCCATTGCACTTACAGCCTAAACTATTACGAGTATTGCAGGATCAAGCCTTTATGAGAATCGGAGGAAGAGAACTAATAACAGTAAACTTTAGGCTTATAGCAGCCACGAATAGAGACTTGGAGAAGATGATAGATGAGGAACAATTTAGAAATGATTTGTATTACAGGCTAAATGTAATACCTATATATATTCCGCCTTTAAGAAATAGAGGTAAAGATATACTCATACTTTCTGATTATTTACTGCAAAAATACTGTTATAAGCTAGAAAAACCAAAGAAGGTGTTTTCTTATGAGGTCAAACAATTTTTCTTAAAATATAAATGGCCAGGCAACATAAGGGAACTTGAAAATGTAGTAGAGTATTCTGTAAATGTAACAAAAAGTGAAATTATAAGCTTTGACAATTTGCCAACTACATTAAAAGAGCTAATGAATGACTGTAAAACATTAAAAAGCTCATCTAATAGAACGCTTAAGGACAGAGTTGAATTATATGAAAAAGAGCTTCTTGAATCTTTGTTACTGGAATATGGGGAATCAACCCAAGCTAAACAAGAAATTTCGGATGTTTTAGACATAAATTTATCTACATTATATAGAAAATTAATAAGATACAACTTGCAAAAATGAGAATTTATTTGCAAAAATGCGAAACCAAGATATATACTTATATACCTTGGTTTATTCTCTTTTTTGCCGTTAACTAAGCGACTCACATAAAATTAGTAGATTTGCAAAAATGCAAATTAATCAGATATGAATTATTAACGTTTTTATTTAAATGGCTATAACTAGCGATTAAATAGAAAATATTTGTCTTGCTATTTTTGGCACAGTATTTGCAATATTATTCAAGGGTAAGAAGTTCAGATTATATATAATTATAACTAAAATATAATTAATATTGAAAGGTTGTCTGTAAAATGGTTATTAGTAAGGATACTATCAAAGACTTGTTAGATATGGTTAGGAAGGAAACTATTCCTGCCATTGGGTGTACTGAACCTGTGGCAGTAGGATATGCTTCTGCTGTAGCTAGAAAACACTTGGAAGGTAAGATAGAAAGCATTAGTGTCAATGTAAGCCTAAGTATATTCAAAAATGGGAAGTCGGTTATGATTCCTAATACAAAGGAGTGTGGACTAGATTTAGCAGCAGTATTAGGGGCTATCAGTGGAGAGCCAGAAGATGGGCTTTGTATTTTTAAAAGAGCAAATCAAAAACATCTTGATGAAGCACATGAAATGATTTCAAGAAAAGTAGCAAAAGTCAGTTGGGCACTAAATACACCAGACATCTATGTGGAAATAATTATGAATGATGCTAATAATACTGTAAGTGTAGTATTAAAAAATAGTCATGATCATATTGAATCTATAGAAGTAAATGGAGAACTTGTATATGAAGATAAACCAGAAAATAAAGGGGAGACTTCTACAGGTTTTTTGGGGAAACTTAATTTTAAGGAAATGCGTGAAATATGTGAAGAGGTTCATATAGAGGAATTAAGATTTATTGAAGATGGAATTCAAATGAATAAAAAGGCTGCTGAGGAAGGACTTAAAAGCAAAAATGGCTTAGGCTGGGGAGCATCATTATTGTTTCTTCAAAAGCAAGGTAAACTTTCAGCAGATGCTTCACAAAAAGCAAGAATCCTCACTGCAGCAGGTGCTGACATTAGAATGGGAGGTGGAGATTGTCCTATAATGACTAGCGCAGGTAGCGGCAATCAAGGATTAGGTGTCATACTTCCAATAGTTGTAGTAGCAGAAGAAAGAGGAGTAGAAAAGGAAAAGTTGTATAGAGCAATATTTTATGCACATATAATAAATAAGTTTGTAAAAGAATATACAGGAAAACTTTCTGCTCTTTGTGGCTGTGCCATTGCAGCAGGTGTAGGTGCTAGTGCTGCAATAGCCTGGATGCTTGAAGGAGATGACAATCAAATTTCTGGTGCAGTACAAAACATGATAGCGAATCTTACTGGCATGCTTTGCGATGGTGCTAAGGAGACTTGTGCTCTTAAGCTCTCAACATCTGCTGGGGAGGCAGTATTGGCTGCATATTTAGCTTGTGAAAATGTAATAGTCAAGGCTAATACTGGTATTTTAGGAGGCACAGCCGAAGAAACTATTAAAAACTTAGGAACCCTATGCAATAAAGGACTTACTTTAACTAACGAAGTTATTGTAGGTATAATGACTTAGATCAATTGGAAAGATATTATTAGTATGAAAAAAAGGCGAAAATTATTTAGCAATTTACAAAAAAGCCTTGTAAAATTTATTTAGTTGTGGTATAATATAATTTAAATTAATAAGATGCAATGACAGGAAATAGTAAATATATTAATACCTTAAGAGAGCCAATGGTTGGTGAGAATTGGTGATATTAAATATTGAATCCATCCTTGAGTATTTTACTGAAAAGGTAAAACCAATGCAGGGGATAACTGCAAAGAGTGGGCTAAATGTATTATTTGGCTAACTAGGGTGGCAACACGGGAGAAGTCTCTCGTCCCTTATATTTTATATAGGGGACGGGAGGTTTTTATTTATAAGGATTTAATGCAAGACCACATGTTTTTTAAGGTTGAATAAAAGCTATATCAGGAGGCTAAAGAAAATATTAATTATTATAAGAAGTGGCTATTATATAATAAATCAATTAAGGAGGAGTAAAAATGCTTGATATTAAACGAATTAGATTAAACACAGAAGAAGTAAAAAACGGTCTAGCCAAAAGAAACGGAGAATTTGAAATAGACAGAATAGTTGAATTAGATGAGAAAAGAAGGAAAGCACTAGTAAAAGTTGAAGAAATGAAGGCAAGACAAAATCAAGTTTCAAAAGAAGTTCCTAAGCTAAAAAAGGAAGGAAAAGATGCTAGTGAAGTACTAAATGAAATGAAGGAGTTATCCCAAAAAATCAAGGACTATGATAGCAGTGTAAAAGAAGTAGAGGTTCAGCTTAATGATTTACTTCTTAGATTACCTAATGTTCCGAATCCTAATATTGCTGTAGGATCTAGCGACCAAGATAACATAGAGATAAGAAAGTGGGGAGAGCCTAGAAAATTTGAGTTTGAACATAAGGCACATTGGGACATAGGTACAAACCTTGATATACTAGATTTTGAGAGAGCTTCAAAGATTACAGGAGCTAGATTTACTTTATTCAAAGGACTAGGAGCTACCTTAGAAAGGGCTATAATAAGCTTTATGCTAAACCTGCACACTAATGAACATGGATATACAGAAATATCACCTCCATTTATGGTGAATAGGGCTAGTATGACTGGTACTGGACAGCTTCCAAAATTTGAAGAAGACGCATTCAAAATTCCTGATAAAGACTTTTTCCTTGTACCTACTGCAGAGGTTCCAGTTACAAATATTCATAGAGATGAAATATTAGATGAATCACAACTTCCGGTATACTATACTGCATATACACCTTGCTTTAGGCAAGAGGCTGGCTCAGCAGGAAGAGATACTAGAGGACTCATAAGAAATCACCAATTTGACAAAGTAGAGCTTGTGAAGCTAGCTAAGCCACAGACATCATATGATGAGCTGGAAAAGTTGACCAACAATGCAGAAAAGGTTCTAAAGCTGCTAAATATTCCATATAGGGTAGTAGAGCTATGTACGGGGGATATAGGTTTTTCATCAGCTAAAACCTATGATATAGAAGTGTGGATGCCTAGCTACAACAGATATGTAGAGATTTCTTCTTGCAGTAATTTCGAGGATTTCCAAGCAAGAAGGGCAAATCTAAAATATAGGGATAAGGAAACAGGAAAGGCAGAATACCTTCATACATTAAACGGTTCTGGCCTTGCTGTAGGAAGAACATTAGCGGCTATTCTTGAGAATTTCCAAGAAGAAGATGGAAGTGTAATTATTCCGGAGCCATTAAGACCATATATGGGTGGAGTAGATAAAATTAGAAATTAAGAATTATATAGATGCACTTATTGGATACTGAGGTTTGGAAAAGGGGGAGCATATTGATATTTATAAGAATTGTTGCAAGTATATTTTTGATTATAGGAATTATCAATCCTAGGTTGGCATGGAAGATGACAGAGGGATGGAAGTTCAAAGATGTAGAACCAAGTGATGCTTATTTAATAATGACTAGAATAATTTCTATAGTTATTTTAGTTATAGTTTGGCTTTCTATTTTAATAGAGTGACTGATAAGTTAAGACCTAGATTTATAATGACTCCTCTAGGTCTTAATGTATGCAAGAAAATAACAAATAAAGTAAATTGCAATACTCTTAACCTTTGATATAATAGTGATTATAGAAAAAGTTTAATAAATACACCTAGGGGGAAGGAATGAAGAAAAGATTATTTTGTATTATAATGGTCATAATACTTTTAGCACCTAGTATTTCAAATGGAGTAGATCTACATAAGGATGCTAGGGCAGTTTTGCTAGGCGAATTTACAAGTGGAGAAATATTTTATGAGCATTCCATAGACACTCAGATAGAAGTGGCTAGCTTGACTAAAATAATGACTTATCTAGTTGCAATGGATCAAGTATCAGCTGGAAAAATAAATTTAGATGATATCATAATAATAAGTCAAAAAGCATCTAAAACTCCGGGCTCATCCTTTAAGCTGAAAGAAGGAGAGAAACTAAGTCTTAGGGTATTGCTCGAATCAATTATGATAGTTTCTGCAAATGATTCTTGCGTAGCCATATCGGAACACATATCAGGTAGTGAAGAAGAATTTGTAGCACTAATGAATAATAAAGCAAAAGATATTGGTCTTGAAAAGACACATTATCTTAACTCTAGTGGTTATCCATTAAAAGGTGGAATACAAAATATGATGAGCACTAGGGATTTATTTGAGCTTACTAGATATGTTATAGATAAATACCCTCAAGTATTAGAGATTACAAAAGTAAATAAAATATTCTTAGATTCTAGAGGCTATGCTGGAGAAAATACAAATCCACTTCTTAGTACGATTAGGGATGTAGATGGATTTAAAACTGGATTTACTGATAAGGCTGGACAATGTTTAATTACTACTATTCAGGTTAAGGAAAATGAAAATAACAAGAAGCCATTTAGACTAATTGGTATTGTTATGGGGGCTAAAGACGAAGAAGATAGGAAAAATTTTAGTAGGGAATTAATTGAATATGGTCTTGAAAATTATCATTACCACCAGATCTTAAACAAAAATACGGCTATAAAGACATTGAATATTGGAAATGCAAAAAAAGGCGTCATCGAGTTATTCCCTCAAGAAGACTTATATATCCTTGTAAAGAAGGGGCATAGTATTCAACAGGAAATAATGATTAATAAAAAAATTATGGCTCCAATAAAAGCAGGTACAGTAGTTGGAAAGGTAGTTGTGTCAGTCGCAAAAGGACAAGACCATACAATAGATTTAATTGTCAGAGAAAATATTCAAAAGAAAAATGTATTAGATATGCTATATGATCTAATAGTAAACTTACTTACAAGATAAAATGCAAAGCTATGATGGCAACATTTGTGTATTTGACAAGGAAACAATAATATTATATAATTTTAGGGTGCGATATTAAAGTGCTCCCGTAGCTCAGCAGGATAGAGCGACGCCCTCCTAAGGCGTAGGTCGGAGGTTCGACTCCTCTCGGGTGCGCCATTATTATTTTTTAAGGTGAAAATCATGGATGAATATTTTATGAAAATTGCAATAGATGAAGCATATAAAGCTTATAGCATCGGCGAGGTACCTGTCGGTGCTATTATTGTAAATAACCAAAAAGTCATAGCCGCTGGTCATAATATGAGGGAAATATTAAAGGACCCTACAGCCCATGCTGAAATAATAGCAATTAAGAAAGCAAGTCAGGTTCTAGGTGGATGGAGATTAATTAATTGCACTATGTATGTAACTATAGAGCCATGTGCCATGTGTGCAGGAGCCATTGTTAATTCAAGGGTTGAAAGAGTGATCATAGGCGCTAAAGACCCTAAAATGGGTGCTTGTGGTTCTGTAGTTAATATAGTACAGAACTCAAGCTTTAACCATAGGGCTGATATTACCTGGGGGGTAATGGAAAAGCAATGCTCTGAAATAATGAAAGACTTTTTTAGAAGGTTGAGAGAAAAGTAAAATAAGATTTATTATTTCAAAAGAAAGTGATTTTCTGGTAGAATAGCGTAAAGGGTAAATATTTTTGAGGGAAAACGGTGAGAAAAAAATGAGTAAAATAAAAGAGAAACCTTATTATCTGGTTATTGTTTTTATGTTTGCTATTATGATTTTATCTGCGGTAGGGGACAACCTAAGAGGAGTATTCATTCCTTCATTCAAAGCTGATTTTTTAGTCACAGATACTCATATGGGGATAATGCTAGTTGTTGGTTCCATAGGATATATAATTTGTGCCTACTTAGGAGGAATGATATGTGAAACTCTAGGACACAAAAAGGTTATAAGTATTGGGTTAGTTTTTATGACTATTTCTCTATTCACGATGTACTTAAGTCCTACCTTTATAGTTTTAATGATTGGTATGTTTTTGATAAATGCAGGATGGGCATTCATTGGAGTGGCCATAAACACAGTAATACCTATAATTGCTATAAGCTTTCAGGCAATAATTATGAATCTAGTACATTTTAGCTTTGGAGTAGGTGCTACTATTACCCAAAGATCGGCTGGTCTACTTTTATCTAATGGAGTAGAATGGAGAACTATGTATTTGTTTATCTCAATATTGTTTCTGATAGTGCTTATTGCTTTTATTCCTGTAAAGATACCTGCTGTGAAAAAATCTAAGGAAGATAAAAAGATTGATTATAAGTCTATATACAAAAATAAGCTAGTCTATTTTTATATGATCGCCTTAGGGTTCTATGTAAGCGCTGAACTAGCTACTGGAAACTGGTTTGTTAACTATATGAAGGAAACTTATGCTTATACTGAAAATCAGGGGACTTATTATACTACATTATTTTTTGGTACATTTGCATTAGGAAGGCTTTTAGGAGGATTCATAGTTGAAAAGCTAGGTACAGTTAAGACTGTACTTATATCATCTATATTAGCATTTTTATTTTATATAGGAGGCATTGTAATTGGACAAGGGGGTTTAGCTCTTGTAGGGGCTTCCGGATTATTTTTCTCAATTATTTTTCCTACACTTATACTATCAACAAATGAAGTGTTTAAGAAAAACACCACCTATATAATTGGTATATTGACTACTGCTTCATCTGCTATGAGTATGGTTATTAATTTTGTGATTGGATGGCTAAATGATTTTATAGGAGTGGCTGCTGCATATTATACTATTCCAGTTTGCCTTCTACTAAATATTGTTTTTGTATTTTTAATATATAAGAATTATAAGAAAGAGAAAAGCAACATAGATGATGCAGTACAAAGTTAAAGGATTAAGAAAAGGTTACTCTAGAAATACTTCTAGGGTAACCTTATTACTATGCCATTCTTACGCTATTTTCAACTTCGTCTCTATCAGGGAATCTACCTAACTCTTTTTTTGAAAATATTAGCTTATTGTCTAAGCTGATTTCAAATACACCCCCTGATGAAGGAATAATATTTACCACTTCAAATTCGTTTTTGTGCTCGTCTAATAGCCTTTTTGCTAAGGCAACTGCCTTTGACAAATATCCTCAGGAAGTACAATACTCAATACTGATCACTTTTTTCATAAAGAACTCCTCCTAAATATCATTATTGTAATATTACCCACTTTTTAAGCAAAATATCATTAAAACAAACTATAGGGTAAGATTGATTTACAATACAGGGGATAGGAGTCTTGAAATAGATTCTTTAAAAATAATTACCTTGGAACGTTTTTTGTATTTTTCTATGGTAAATTCGCAGCAGCTTTTTAAGTCATTCTCAAATATTTTTTTGAGATTTGCAGATGTCTTTGTGTCATATATAAAGGCATTTACTTCAAAGTTTAATCGAAAGCTTCTTACATCAATATTAGCAGTTCCCACTGTAGATATTTTACTATCTACAACTATTGTCTTAGCGTGAACAAAACCATTTTCATATGTATAGGCCTTTACACCAGAATCTAATAATTCTCCAATATAAGAGAGAGATGCCCAATAAACGAACATGTGATCTGGCTTGTTTGGTATCATTATTCTTACATCAACTCCGGAAAGTGAAGCGATTTTAAGGGCTTCAAATATGCTTTGATCTGGGACAAAATAAGGGGTTTGAATATATATGCTTTCTCTTGCTGAATTAATCATCTTTAGAAATCCGATTTTAATTTGCTCTTGCTCAGAGTCTGGACCGCTAGACACTATTTGTATTCCTGTTTTTCCATTTGAGTTTATTATAGGGTAGTATTTGTTATTATAGATACTTTTCTCTTTTGAAGCATGACGCCAGTCCAGGAAAAATCTCGTTTGCATCATGAGAACTGCACTACCTTCAATTTTTAGATGAGTATCTCTCCAATAACCAAATTTTTTGTTTAGTCCTATATATTCATTTCCAATATTGAAGCCTCCAATAAATCCACATTTGCCGTCAATGATAGCCAGCTTTCTATGATTTCTATAATTGATTCTCAAGTTAATAAGAGGTAATTTAGAAGGGAAAAAAGATGCAACCTTTCCACCAGCATCAACTAGTTCTTTAAAAAAGCTTCTGCGAAGGGTTTTACCACCAAGAGCATCATATAAGAGTCTTACTTCAATACCTTCTTTAGCCTTTTTTGTAAGAGCAGTCATGACCATTCTACTAAGCTTATCATTCCTGATTATATAATAGAGCAAATGGACATGGTGATTTGCATTATTAATTGAATCTAGCAGGGCTTGAAATTTTTCTTTACCATCTGTAAAAATTTCTACTTCATTATCTTGAGTAAATATGGAATCGTCATTAATTAGTTGCATTCTTATCATGTCTTGATAACTCGCCATTTCTTTATCATTAAAATATATCTCATTATTTTGAATATGAGATATCTGTTCTCGCATGATTTTTCCTATTACTATATCTTCTTCTGTTTTTGTATCAAAAATCTTTTGCCTGCTTAGGTTTTGACCTAAGGTCAGGTAAAGGATAAAACCCAAATAAGGTACTAAAAGTAAAACCATAAGCCAAGCCCATGTGGCTGACGGATCTTTCCTTTCAAGAAAAATAAGTATAAAAGCTAGGAAAACATTTAATACAATAAGTATAGAAAGCATAGGTATAGACAAATTCACAGACAATCACTCCTTTATTGTTATGATTCCTAAGAAATTATAAAATATATGATTTCAATATCTCATCTATAGTATATTAAATAATTATTTTATATTCAATCATCCATAATTAAGGGTAAAATAAGTATTAATTTATGAGTTTAGTTAAAGGAATACTAAGCTCTAATAATAAATTGAAAAACATGATGAAGTCTGTTATCATATACCTATATTCAAAAACTAGGAGCTGAACAGATGAAGGATTTAGAACTAGCTAAAGAGGTTCTTGCAGAGAAAGAACTTACAATAGCCATAGTAAAAGAAGGTAAAATAATATTTACAAGCACAGATAAGGGAATAAAGCCTATGTATACTGCAGTGTTGGATCTTAAAGAAGACCTAAAAGGAGCGAGTGTTGCAGACAGGGTTATAGGAAGAGCTGCTGCTATCCTTTGTAAACATGTAGATATTAAGGGACTTTATACAAAACTTATTTCTCATGAAGCTATAAAGGTTTTTGAAGATACTACCATCAGCTTCTTTTATGATGAAAGCTCACCATATATTAAGAACAGAGACAAAACAGATATGTGCCCAGTAGAGAAACTATCTCAAAATGTGAACAACCCAGAAGAGCTAATTCAAAAGATCTCCCATTTTCTAGATAGCATAAAAAAGAGGGTTTAGTATGAAAATCGCTGTAATAGATGGAAAAGGCGGAGGCATAGGCTGTCAAATTGTAGAAAGACTGAAGTCTTTAAAGAATGATGATATTGAAATCATCGTGTTGGGGACGAATTCCCAAGCCACAGCTAATATGCTCAAAGCCGGAGGAAATGATGGTGCTACTGGTGAGAATGCAATAGTATGGATGAGTGACAGTGTTGATATTATTATAGGGCCTATGGCAATTATTGCTGCAAATTCTATGATGGGAGAAATAAGTCCCAGAATGGCAGAAGCAGTTGCAAGCAGTAGAGCTAAAAAGCTCCTGCTTCCGGTAAGTAAATGTAATTTTGAAATAATAGGCCTTGAAGGCTATCAATTAAAGCAGCTTTTTGATGAAATGATAAAAAAAGTAAAGATAATATTAGAGAAATAAAACCATGAAGGTTTTTTCCATGAAGGAAACTTTCGTGGTTATTTTTTTGGGAGGTTAAAATGAAAAAGAGATTTTCAATTAAGGACATAGTATTAATAGGCATACCAGTAATTATTATAGCTATAATAGCTGGTAGAATATTAGCAAACATTCTGTATTATGTATTAACATTAGGTTTTGGATTTCAGATGAAAGATATGGCAAATATTGAGAAGGAAGTATTGAGAGGACTTCCTGGTATTGCAATTCAATTAGTACTTATTCTATTAACAGTGTATGCATTGAAGAAAATGAACAAGAAGTTTTCAACAAAAGACCTAGTATTAACAGGCCTATTATTAGCTTTAGGAATACTCATGCCAATGTTTTTTCATTTGTTTGGAGGAACAGGGCCAGTATTTTTGCCTATGCATATACCAGTTTTAATAGGAGGCTTTGTACTGCCACCATTTTTAGCACTATTATTAGGAATTGTTACACCATTAGTAAGCAGCGTACTCACAGGAATGCCCATTATATTTCCTATGGGATTAATTATGGTTTTTGAGTTAGGGATTTACGGATTAGTTGCATCCTTAGCTACTAGAAAATTAAAACTTCCATCTATACCAGCACTTATTTTAGCCATGATAGCAGGTAGAGTAGTAGCAGGTATAGTAATATTTGCACTATCATTAGGGTTTGGTATACAGATGAATGCTATAGCATTTGTTAAAACAGCAGTATTGACAGGACTTCCTGGAATAGCTATTCAAATAATATTTATTCCATCTTTAATGCGTGCACTTAATAAAGTTATTAGAAGTGCTAAAATTAATGCATAGAGATCCTTCGCATATGCTCAAGATGACAATTCTTATGTCAACGCATATTAGAATTGTCACCCTGAGCCAAGCGAATGATTCTAAGGGTCAAGCCAAAGTTTATTTGGCTTGACTATCAATTTCTTTCTTGATTTTAGGATATGGGTCTTCCCATCCCTCAGGCTTTATAGTCTTTCCATCCTCCTTGTAATGAGGCTTTCCATCACTCCATAGCTTGTCCATATTAGCAGTATGTACAATCTTAAATATTTTATCAGGCTTAACTCCCATTTCAACCAAGGTTCCCAAAGCAAAATACATTAAATCTATCATTGCATCTGCCTGTTCATATATATCATTGGCTTCCTTGAATTCATCTATCTCTTCAAGCATCCAATTATATCTTTTGCACACCCTTTCAGCATCCACAAGCTCAGGAGTATCTCTATAGGGGTGACCAAACTTCATTTGAAAATCCTTAACCATATACCACCATTTGTCGCTCATGCTAATACCTCCAAAATCTTTAGATTATAGTAATTCATTTTTTAATAATTATACTGACTTCCATTTTATCATATTTCAATATAGCCTCATATACATATACTCAAAATAGTAACAAAAGATAATTAAGCTAGAATTTTAAAGGTAGATTTAGGGAATATACATATTTATCAAACAATATAGTTAATTTTTTAACGGAACTTAAGAAGATTTAGCAATAAGTATTGATATTTTTTTCATGGTATATTATTATTTAAGTATAAGCATTATGAATATAACAAAAAATATGGCTTAAATAAAGGCATATAAGGTATTGCGTCAACCCACTAAATTATTATGCTTGCATATATATTTATACAAAGGATAGTTAAATTTTTAACGAAATAACGGAATAGTTAATTTAATAACTATCATTGATATTTCTTTGAAAATATATTATGATTTAGTCGAATGGTTTAGTATATGACAAATATATATGGTACCAGATGAGGGTGGCGAGAGATATCTTAATAGGGTAGCCGAAGAAGCAATATAAAATGAGCTAAATTTTATAGAAACTTTCAGGCAAAAGTATCGTCATCAGATGGAACTCTGAAGAGTCCGGTTATTCGGCGCCGAAGGAGAAATGTATTACATAAAATACAGAAGCTCTCAGGTTAGGAAACAGAGGAATATAATGGCGCATGGTTTTCTATTGCTCTTATGCTGTTATGTTCCTTTTTTGTTACTTATTATTTGTTATATTTATTATTGTAAGATTTACTTATTATTTGGGTATCTTATACCTATATTATGCCTTTACATAAGTGAATATAATATTTTGTTTAGTCACATAATTAGTATTATCTATAAGTATATTTTAAGTAAACTTAAAATTCGAAAGGAGGAGTTATTTTGACAGAGCCAAGAAAAACATCACTTTACAATGCTCATATTAAGCATGGCGGAAAGGTAGTCGATTATTCAGGATGGGCATTGCCAGTACAGTATGAAGGATTGACACAGGAGCATGAGGCAGTTAGAACACAAGCAGGAATCTTTGATGTTTCACACATGGGAGAAGTAGAGATTACAGGACCACAGGCGTTAGATTATGTTCAGTATTTGGTTACAAATGACATCTCAGTACTTAATGACAATCAAATAGCATATTGTTTTATGTGCTATCCAGATGGTGGGGTTGTAGATGATCTTTTAGTTTATAAATTCTCTAATGATCATTATTTCCTTGTAATTAATGCATCTAATGTTGAAAAAGACGTAGATTGGATGAATGAAAATGCAAAAGGCTTTGATGTAAACGTTAAAAATCTTTCAGATGATATATCTGAAGTAGCTATTCAAGGACCTAATGCACAAAAAATTGTTCAAAAGCTTACTGATACAGATCTTTCTGAAATAAAATTCTTCTATCTAAAGAGAGATGTAAACATTGCAGGAGTAAACTGCTTGATTTCAAGAACAGGTTACACTGGAGAAGATGGGTTTGAGATTTATTTCGATCATGAACATGCAGAAGAGTTATGGGATAAGGTAATGGAAGCAGGAAAAGAAGACGGACTTAAACCAGCAGGTCTTGGTGCTAGAGATACACTTAGATTCGAAGTTAACCTTCCTCTTTATGGTAATGAGCTTGGTAAAGACATCACTCCATTAGAAGCAGGCTATGGCATGTTCGTAAAGCTAAACAAAGAAAACTTCATAGGAAAAGATGCTTTAGCTAAACAAAAAGCAGAAGGATTAAAGAGAAAAGTAGTAGGCTTTGAATTAATAGATAGAGGCGTTCCTAGACATGGATACGAAGTTTTTGCAGATGGCAAGAAAATTGGAGTTGTAACAACAGGATACTACTCACCTTCTACAAAAAGAAATGTAGGTCTAGCGTTGGTTGACATAGAATATACTGCGCTTGATGCAGAATTTGATATCCAAGTAAGAAATAGAAGTTTGAAAGCAAAAGTGGTAAATAAGAGATTCTATCAGAAACACTATAAAAAATAAAATGAAATAAAATAAAATAAAATTAAATAATTAAAAATTAAATCAAGGAGGAATATGTTTATGAAAATAGTTGAAGGTCTTTTATATTCAAATGATCATGAGTGGATTAAGGTAGAGGGAAAGGAAGCTTATATTGGAATTACAGATTTTGCACAACATAAACTAGGGGAAATCGTTTATGTTGAATTACCACAAGTTGATGATGATCTTACTAAAGGTGATGTTTTCTCAGTAGTTGAATCTGTTAAAGCAGCTTCAGATTCCTATCTTCCTGTATCAGGTAAAGTAGTTGAAGCAAATGAGGATTTAGATGGAGAACCAGGACTACTTAACGAAGATGCATATGCAAACTGGATTGTGAAAATTGAACTTTCAGATGAATCCGAACTTGAAGAATTAATGAACCCTGAGGAATACGAAGACTTCTGTAGTAAGGAGGAATAGTATGCATAGATATATACCAAATACTGAGGCTGATAGGAAGCGAATGCTTGAAAGCATTGGTGTAAGCTCTATAGGCGACTTGTTCTCAGACATACCTAATAATTTAAAATTAAACAGAAAGCTTAATATTGGGGATGCAATGTCTGAGATGGAAATTGCAAGCCATATGAAAGTTCTTACAGATAAAAATAAAAGCACAGATGAACTAGTATGTTTTTTAGGAGCAGGAGCGTATGACCATTACATACCCTCAATAGTAAAACATCTTGCTATGAGATCTGAGTTTTACACTGCTTATACTCCTTACCAGCCAGAGATAAGCCAAGGAACAGTACAAATAATTTTTGAATATCAAACTATGATAACTAATCTTACAGGTATGGATGTTACTAATGCATCAATGTATGATGGTCCTACTGCAGCAGCTGAAGCAGCTATAATGTCTTGCGAAAATACTAGACGTAAATCAGTTATTGTTTCTAAGACAGTTAACCCAGAAACTAGAAAAGTTCTTAAGACTTATCTATCAGTAAGGGATATTGAACTAGTAGAAGTAGATATGGCAGATGGTGTTACAGATGTAGAAAAGCTAAAATCCCTAGTAAGTAAGGATACTGCTGGTGTTATAGTCCAAAGTCCAAACTTCTTTGGAGTAATAGAGGACATAACAGAAGTAGAGAAGATTATCCATGAAAATAAAGGAAACCTAATTATGTATACTGATCCTATATCATTAGGAATACTAAAAACACCTGGCGATTTAGGTGTAGACATAGTAGTAGGAGAGGCACAATCTCTTGGGAATAGACTTAACTTTGGTGGACCACATTTAGGATTTTTAGCAACCACTTCAAAGCTTGTTAGAAAGCTTCCTGGAAGGATAGTAGGTCAATCTATAGATGTAGACGGCAAAAGAGCATTTGTACTTACTCTTCAAGCAAGAGAACAACATATAAGAAGATATAAAGCGACCTCAAATATATGTTCAAACCAAGGATTGAACATGGTCATGGCTGCTATATACATGATTACAATGGGTAAACAAGGCCTTAGAGAAGTTGCCCTACAAAGCACACAAAAAGCCCACTATGCTTATAATGAAGTTATTAAATCTGGCAAGTTTAAGCCTTTATTTAAGCAGCCGTTCTTTAAGGAATTTGCAGTTACAAGTGATATAGAAGCTAGCAAGGTTAATAAAGAGCTTCTGAATAAAGGAATTCTTGGTGGATATGAGCTAGGAAAAGAATATGTTGGATACGATAAGGGACTTCTTTTCTGTGTTACAGAGAAGAGAACAAAAGCAGAAATTGATAGACTAGTTAGTGCTTTGGAGGTGAGATAGTATGCTTAAAAACTATGATAAACTAATATTTGAAATCTCCAGGGAAGGAAGAACTGCATATAGTCTTCCGAAGCTAGATACAAATGAGCTTCCACTAGACTCAATTATTCCAAGTCAATTTTTAAATGAAAAAGAAGTTGACCTACCAGAAGTAAGTGAAGTAGATGTAGTTAGACATTTCACTAATCTTTCAAATAAAAATTATGGGTTAGATACAGGGTTTTATCCATTAGGCTCATGTACAATGAAATACAATCCTAAGATAAATGAAGATATGGCAGCTCTTAGCGGCTTTGCTGATATACATCCATATCAACCTGAGGAAACTGTACAGGGTGCTTTGGAGCTAATGTATAATCTTGAAAGTCAGCTTTCAGAAATCTCTGGTATGGCTAGAACAACGCTACAACCAGCAGCTGGAGCACATGGAGAGCTTACAGGTCTATTAGTTATAAAAGCATATCATGCTTCTAGAGGAGACAGCAAGAGAACTAAAATAATAGTCCCAGACTCAGCTCATGGTACAAATCCGTCAAGTGCACAAGTTGCAGGCTTTGACATTCTTGAAATAAAATCAGATAAATATGGTGCAGTAGATATAGAATCACTAAAGGCTGTACTAAACGACGAAATAGCAGGATTGATGCTTACAAATCCAAGTACGCTTGGATTATTTGAAAAGAATATTAAAGAAATATCTGATCTAGTACATGAGGCAGGCGGTCTATTGTACTATGATGGCGCTAACATGAACGCTATTATGGGAATTACAAGACCTGGAGATATGGGCTTTGACGTAATGCATTATAACCTACACAAAACATTCTCAACACCTCACGGTGGAGGAGGACCTGGAAGTGGGCCAGTAGGAGTTAGAGAAGACTTAGTCAAGTTCCTTCCATGTCCAATGGTAGAAAAGAATGGAGATACTTACACACTAAACTATGATTGTGCAGAATCAATTGGTAAAATAAAAGGCTTCTATGGTCACTTTGGAGTATTAGTAAGAGCCTATGCTTATATATTAGCTTATGGTGCAGAAGGGCTTAGAGAAGTCAGTGAGATAGCTGTACTTAATGCAAACTATATGATGAATAAGCTTAAAAATCACTACTATCTACCATTAGATCAAGTATGTAAGCACGAGTTTGTATTAGGTGGATTAAAAGAAGATAACCTAGAAGTAAGTACATTAGATATTGCTAAGAGACTACTTGACTATGGATACCATCCACCAACAGTATACTTCCCATTAATTGTGGACCAAGCAATAATGGTTGAGCCTACTGAAACAGAAAGTGTTGAAACATTAGATGGTTTCATTGATGCTATGATAAAAATAGCTGAAGAAGCAGAAAAAGATCCTCAGATGCTAAAAGAAGCACCACACAATACACCTGTTAGAAGAATAGATGAAGCTAAGGCAGCAAAAGACCTTATCTTGAAATGGAGCAAATAAAAAATTATATTGAGTTCAGGTAAGGTATGCTCCTTACCTGAACTTTTTATCCTAGATAAAAAGGTAATAATCATATAAAACTATAAAAATAGTAATAACTATTAATGGAGTTGATAAAATGAACCCAATGTTAAAAAAACTAGTTGATCAAGAATTTATGACAGAAGCATTTGCAAATTATATCGAAGGAGCAGTAGCGAATAAAGATTCTTTTGTTGTTTCAGGTCACAAAGGATGGGGAATCCTTCCTCTTTTCGCTACTATAGGTGCAGTAGCTAAGGCTAATTCTACAATGAAGCAAGTTAAAAGCTTTGAGAATTTAAACGATGAGGCTGGATATTATTTAATTGGAGACCTTAAAGAAATAGACTATGCAAAGCTAATCACAGAGGCTATGCTAAAGCCAAATACATCAATGATATGTCTAAAGGACCCAGATCATCCATACTCATTTCTCAAAATAATTGGTGATGTTTTTAAAGCAAACGGAGACACATCAAAAACATATCAAGTTCTAGAATGTGATAAAATTAATGATGAGAAAAAGCTAGTTAAGATTACTAAAATCACATTAAATGAAAAAGGAAGACCTGTAAAGGTTGATTTTAAGGGATAGCAAACACATGGACCCGCAGGCATCTGCGGGTTTATTATATATAAATATAGGTGATTCAAAATATACCCTTTTGAGAGTTTATAAAAACTGCTACTTGTAGTTTTGAAAACCATGTGGTACTATAGTCATATAGACTTTATATTGAGGTGATTTTATGAAGGAATTAAACAAAGCTATAGACATTAATGAATTATCAAAGAAGGCCTATTCACTAAAGGAGGAAATAGCTAGCAGCATAACCCATGGTGTAGGTATTTTGTTTAGTGTAGTTACACTAACTATCCTACTGATATACGCTATTTGGGATAAAAGTGTAATATCAATAGTTGCTTTTAGTATATATGGTTTTTGCTCCATATGCCTATATACATCCTCAACCCTATATCATAGTTTTCAGAATGACAAGATAAAAAGAATACTTAGAGTATTTGACCATTCATCAATATTCTTATTTATAGCGGGTACATATACTCCAATTACACTTCTATCTATGAAAGGATATTGGAGAATAGGAATATTAGCTGCGGTATGGACTATAGCATTATTAGGTATAGGATTTAAGATATTCACCTATAATAAATTTGACAAGTTTAAAATGGTTTCTGTACTTATGTATATACTCATGGGCTGGATAGTAGTTATTGCCATAAGACCAATGTTAGAGGTGGTGCCAAAAGGATTTTTCATTTGGTTACTGGCAGGTGGAATAATCTATACATTGGGAACAATATTCTACTCAATAAAGAAGATACCCTATAACCATGCAATATGGCACTTATTTGTACTAGGTGGAAGTGTAATGCACTTTTTAGGAATATTTATATATCTAAAATAGTGAATATAAAAAAACAAGAGCTGATTGTTGAAAATATTTTTCAATAATCAGTTTTTTTATTGAGAATTGATTTCAATCACATAAATTATAGCAAAATAAGGGTATATTAAATATATAAATTAGGTTTTGGAGGAATATTATGAATAAAGTTATATCTTTAAACGAAACTATATATGAACTATGTACTAAGTATCCAGAGATAAAAGACATTCTAAGAGAGCTAGGATTTGAAGATATAGCAAATCCCATTATGATGAATACAGCAGGTAGAATAATGACCATACAAAAAGGTACACAGATGAAAAATTTTGATATAGAAAAGATAAAAGAAAAATTAAAAGAAAATGGTTTTGAAATAATTTAAAGGAGGAAAAGAAATGAGTGAACTAATTAACAACAGAGAGGTATTAGAAGACACTAATAAGAAAAAGAGGCAGGCTGTATTAAAAGAGATAATCATGCAACTACATGATGGAAAGGACCCTAAAGATGTTAAAGATCAATTTGCTAATCTTATAAGTGGAGTCGCTGCTAGCGAAATATCTGAAATGGAAGCAGGCTTAATAAAGGATGGAATGCCAGTTGAGGAAATCCAAAGACTTTGTGATGTTCATGCAGAAATATTCAAAGGCTCAATTGAAGAAATCCACAGTGTGTCAAAAGAAGAAGAAAAACCAGGACACCCAGTAAGGGTACTAAAAGAGGAAAATTTTGCATTAGAGGATTTGCTAAAAAACAGCATACTTCCTAAGGTAAAAGACTTTGTAGTTAATGGAATGGGAAAAGTTAAATTTAGTATTATTGAAGACGTAAATCTATTAATGGACATAGAAAAGCATTATAGTAGAAAAGAAAATATATTATTCCCTTACATGGAAAAGTACGGGATCACAGCTCCACCAAAGGTAATGTGGGGAGTAGATGATGAGATTCGTAGAGATATTAAGGAATTTAAGTTGCTACTACTTCAAGATGATATAGAAATGAAGGAAATGGAGGAAATAGAGAAAAAAGCAGAAACCATGGCAAATAAAATTCTAGATATGATTTTCAAAGAAGAAAGCATAATGCTTCCTATGCTAGTAGATGTACTTACTGAAGACGAATGGCTAAAAATTGCAGATGATAGTGAAGAAATAGGCTATTGTATAGTAGCACCTAGTGAAAAGTGGAGACCAGAAAGAGCACCTGTAGAGAAAATAGCTAAGGAAGAAACAAAAGGTGGTCCTGCTGGATATGTTAAGTTTGATTCAGGAATATTTAAGGTTGAAGAACTTGAAATATTATTAAATACTCTTCCATTCGATATAACCTTTATAGATAAGGATGACATAGTAAAATACTTCTCACAACCAGCAGAAAGATTTTTCCCAAGAACTAAATCAGTAATAGGACGTACAGTACAAAACTGCCATCCTCATGCCAGCGTTAAAACAGTAGAAAAGATACTAGAGGACTTCAAGAGTGGAGAAAAGGACAGTGAAGCTTTCTGGATCAAAGCTAGAGGTGAATTTATTTACATAAGATATTTTGCTGTAAGAGATAAAAATGGAGAATACATGGGAACTGTTGAGGTATCACAAAATATTAAGCCAATACAAGAGATAACTGGAGAGAAAAGGTTATTATCTAAATAAATATAAATAAGTCAAGGGTAAGTCAAGGGGACGGTTCTCTTTGACTCAAAATCAAGAAACTATTATAAGCAGTGATTAATTATAAGGCCATTCAAAGGGAGTAGATACCCTAAGAATGGCTTTTTATTTAATATTATCTAGACCTTGACTTTTTATAAGCAACATAGGAATAAATGATAGATACAATTGCATCAATAAAAATAATTGTTAGAGAAAAAAGGTAAAATAAGTATTGCTAATATTAATGGTAAATACATTAATATATAAAACAAACGATACTTATTTTTCATCATTTTTACCTCCCTTAAATTGTTCAAGCCAAAGAATTATTTCCTCAAAAATAGATGTATTCAGCTCATAATATATGTAATTTTTATACTTTGTTTCGTAGATTAAATCTGCTTTTTTTAACTGAGATAGATGATAAGAAATAGCTGGCCATGTCATATCAAAGTGCTGCGCCAGCTCTCCAGCTGAAAGTCTTCCCTTTATTAGCAAAAGGAGTATTTGTCTTCTAACTGGATCAGAAAGTGCTTTAAATGTTTTAGGAAAACCCAACATAATTCCTCCTTTGTTACCTAATTAAATATCTGTTTAAATAGATTATAACATTTATTTCCTTTATAAACAATAACTACTTAAGTATTCCTTTAAACAGTTTGGGTTATAGTTTTAACTTTTAGAAAACAGACAATTGACTACTATGGAGGTGGTACTTTGAATAGGGATAAAAAAGTGAAACCTACAGATGCTGAGTGGAAGTGAATGAGGCCTTTGTGTTATACAAGTGAAACAATAACTAAAAATGATGATCAAAGACTTGGGAAAATAGTTAATCCTATAAAGCTAATAGAAAAAGTAGAGGAATTAAAATAATAAATAGACCTAAGATATCAGATGATATTTTGGGTCTATTTTATTGTTACTATGCTAATTCAAATAAGAAAAATGGTATAATATTATTATGATTGATTGGAATAAATTAAAAGTTAAATAACAGAAGTATTGCTTATATTTATTAAAACCAAGGAGTGTATTGTATGAAGGGCTATATGAGCAAGGTTCTTGTAGTTGATCTGACTACTAAGGGGATACAAGAAAAACATATAAAAGATGAAGTTTATGAAAAACTGCTATCAGGGGTTGGATTAGGAGCATATATGCTTTACAATAACATGCCAAAGAATGCAGCTCCCCTAGGCCCTGACAATATGTTAGGCTTTGTAAGTGGACTGTTAACTGGAACAGGAAGTGTAATGACAGGAAGGTGGATGGCAGTATGTAAATCTCCCTTAACAGGAGGTTGGGGAGATGCTAACTGTGGAGGAATACTTTCACCTGCCATTAAGCGATGTGGATATGATGGTATTTTCTTTAAAGGAATTTCCGAAGAGCCTGTTTATTTGTATATAGATGATAAGGGACCACAACTTAAAAATGCTTCACATATATGGGGAAGGGATGCAGTTGAATCAGAAGAAATATTAGAGAAAGAAAACGGTGGTAAAAGGAAGCCAGCTATAGCAGTTATAGGACAATCTGGGGAAAAAATGTCCCTTATATCGGGAATTTGTAATGATAAGGGAAGAATTGCAGCACGCTCAGGAGTTGGAGCAGTAATGGGCTCAAAAAAACTAAAGGCTGTAGTACTTGCAGGCTCAATGCAAGTAGCATGTGAAAATCCAAATGAAGTGAGGGCAATTAGTAAAGAATATACAAGTAAAATAAAAAATGCGAATTTGCCTAAAATAGTTAAGGGTAGTTTTTTACCACACTTAAGCAGTCTAATGTCTAAAGGGAAGACTTATTCATCCGCAGATGGAATAATGAGTGCTTTTATGATGAAAAGGTGGGGAACTATATTCTCCAACACTTTCGGACTGCCTAATGGGGATAGTCCAGTGAAAAACTGGGGTGGTTCAGTAGTAGACTATAACAAATCTTACTATAATAATGTGAATCCTGACAAGATAATAGAAAGAGAAGAAAAAAAATATCATTGCTATTCATGTGTAATAGGCTGTGGTGGGGTATGTAATATAGAGGATATAACTAAAGGAGAGTTTACACATACTCATAAACCAGAGTACGAAACAGTGAACTCCTTTGGTGCACTCTTAATGAATAAGGATTTAGATGCAATATTTTATATTAATGAGCTATTAAATCGTGCAGGTATGGACAGCATATCTGCAGGGACCTCAGTAGCTTTTGCTATAGAGTGCTTTGAAAATGGCATATTGACTAAAGAAGACACAGATGGATTAGAATTAAGATGGGGAAATTCTCTAGCAATTATCGAGCTAGTTAAGAAAATGATAAGAAGAGAAGGGATAGGAGACCTATTGGCAGATGGGGTCAAGATAGCAGCTAATAAAATAGGGAGAAACTCAGAAAAATATGCTATTCATGCAGGAGGACAAGAGCCTGGAATGCATGACCCTAGGTTAGATCCTGTTTTGGGAATTCATTTCTCTGCTGACCCTACTCCGGGTAGACATACCATTGGTGCAGGTCAGTACTATAATTATATAAGGTTATGGGAGTATGTAACTTGGGCACCTAAGGTTAGGAATAGAACTCCTAAAGACAATGATTTTATTCCATCAGAGGAAGTAGCACTTAAATCTATGGCAGGAAGCTGTTATAAACAAATCATAGATGGAGTTGGAGGATGTTTATTTGCAATGATAACGGGTGCTCAGCACTTTAGGGTTTTTGATTACCTAAATGCAGCAACAGGATGGAATAAGACCCCTGATGAATATATGGAAATAGGCAAGCGCATACAAACATTAAGGCAGATGTTTAATACTAGAGAAGGTATAGAGCCCTTGAGCTTTAAAATGCATGACAGAGTGTCAGGGAATCCGCCCTTAGAGGAAGGACCTAATAAAGGCAAGACTATACCCATAGAGCAAATGATGAAAGATCATTGGAAAGTTTTTGGTTGGAATACTAGTGGAGTGCCAACTGATGAAACTATAAGAGAACTTGAATTAGAAAAGCTTATAAAAGAAGATATATAAGTGAGGATAAGTTATGAAGGTTAAAGTCTATCCAGGATCATTTTGTAATACCGAAGCTTTAGATGAAGAGGGGTTTATAGAAATTGAAGAAGGAGTAACAGTGGGAGATGTGATTAAAAGAATAAAATGTCCTTTGCCCATAAAAGCTTTTGGACTATATATGGTGAATTATAGAAAGGTTAAGCTAAGTACTAAACTAAAAGACGGAGACATTATAAGTATAATTACGTCAATTGCAGGAGGGTAGAGAGTTTAATCAGTAACCTGTTTTCATGTTTAAAAATATTGACATAATATTAATATAAAGGGAGTGTGTACAAATGGATAAGTTTACATTAAAACAAGAGGATACTGTACTGATGATAATTGATATTCAAGAACGTTTGGTTCCTACAATGAAGTATGGGAAAAAGGTTATTGATAATACTAATATCTTAATAAGTACAGCACAAAAATTAAATATTCCTGTTATAGGTACTGAACAATATCCAAAGGGTCTAGGAACAACAGTTTCTGAAATAAGTGTAAATATCGATAAAGATTTAATTTATGACAAAATATCTTTTTCAGGATATATGGAAGAAGTAAAATTAGCTCTTAATAGCATAGGTAGGAAAAAAATAATAATTACAGGAATGGAAACTCATGTTTGTGTTTTTCAAACTGTAAGAGATTTGCTAGACAACGGATACCAGGTTTTTGTAGCAGAAGATGCTGTTTGTTCAAGATCAAAAGAAAATTATAAAAACGGACTAAGTCTTATGGAAAAAATGGGTGCTGTCATTTATAGTACAGAAGCAATCTTGTTTGACCTATTAAAGGTAGCAGGAACCCCTGTATTTAAGGAATTATCAAAGCTTATTAAATAACAAATTATATTGGAGTAGAAAACTATGAAGAAATTTAAGAAAATATATATAGAAATAACGAATGTCTGTAATCTTTCCTGTAGGTTTTGTCCACAAACAATGAGACCGCCAGAATTTATGAAACTAGAGATATTTAATAATATATTAGAACAAATAAAACCATACACAGATTATATATATTTTCACGTAAAGGGAGAGCCCCTTCTTCATCCAGAAATAGATAAGTTTTTGGATTTAAGCTATGAAAAGGGCTTTAAGGTCAATATAACTACAAATGGAACCTTAATAATTAAAGCTAAAGACAAGTTATTATTAAAACCTGCACTAAGGCAGGTTAATTTCTCTCTTCATAGTTTTGATGGAAATGATAGACTAGAAAATAAGGATGTATATATTAATAATATTATTTCATTCATAAAAGAGGCAATTGATAAAACTGAAACTTTGATATCACTAAGACTATGGAATCTAGATAAGGATAATGCTACTAATCTTCAAAGAAAAAGAAATGGTCAAATACTAGAGATTATAGAAAAAAGCTTCAACTTGGATTATAAAATTGAAGAAATAGTTATTCCAAGTAGGGGGATTAAAATAGCTAATAGAGTATATTTAAACCAAGATTATGAGTTTAAGTGGCCTGACTTAAAGGAAATAGAAGATGAGGGCAAAGGTTTTTGCTATGGTCTAAGAAATCAAATAGCCATATTAGTAGATGGAACTGTAGTACCCTGTTGTCTTGATGGTGAAGGGGTAATTAAACTAGGAAATATAAATAAAACACTTTTTTCTGAAATAATAGAAAATGATAGGGCTAAAAGTATAGTCAATGGATTTTCAAGAAGAGAAGCTGTTGAAGAGCTATGTAGGAAGTGTGGATATATGAAGAGATTTTAACTAAAGGAGAAAACGAATGAAGTATTTAAAAACAGTAGAAGGGACTTTTTTAAAAAGGCCCAACAGATTTATAGCACATGTATTAATTGATGGAAATGAAGAAATAGTGCATGTGAAAAACACCGGAAGATGTAATGAACTACTTGTACCTGGAGCAAAAGTTATACTAGAGGACTGCTCTAATAATCCAAACAGAAAGACAAGATATTCGCTTATTGCTGTTTGGAAGGGAGATATGTTAGTCAACATGGATTCCCAAGTGCCAAATACAGTTGTATTTGAGGCGCTTAAGGAAGGTAAGATTAAAGAGATTAAGGATATAGTATATTCAAAAAGAGAGGTTACCTTTGGCAAATCAAGATATGATATTTACTACGAATCTGAACACCAAAAAGGCTTTATAGAAGTAAAGGGTGTAACTCTAGAAAACCATGGTGTTTCTATGTTTCCCGATGCACCTACAGAAAGAGGTGCAAAGCATGTACTTGAAATGATAGAGGCAGTTAAGGAAGGCTATCGAGGGACTATATTTTTCCTAATACAAATGAAGAGAACCAATGAATTTAGACTAAACTGGCAAATGGATAAAAACTTTTCAGAGGCAGTTAAGTTAGCAAGTGAAAACGGTGTAGAGATACTTGCTTATGATTCAATTGTATCAGAAGATAGTATTGTCATAGATAAAGCTATTAAGATAAACTTAAATCAATAACTATGGGGACAGATAAGAGATTATCGAAAAACTAGAATTTTTTCAATAGTCTCCACATATCTCCTTGATTTAGCTATGTGAAGGAGTAGATAAATGAATGACTAGGACAAACAACTTAACAGAAGGAAATATTTTAAAAGCACTATTTAAGCTTGCTATTCCAATTATGGGAACATCCTTTGTACAAATGGCATATAACATGACAGATATGATATGGGTTGGGAGAATAGGCTCTAGAGCTGTTGCTTCAGTTGGAACAGCGGGGTTTTTTACATGGCTGGCAATGGCATTTATATTGATACCTAAAATAGGTGCAGAGGTAGGAGTAGCTCAGTCAGTAGGCAAGAAGAACATGGACCAAGCAAAGGTATATATAAAACATAGTATCCAGATGATTATTTGCCTAGCATTATTTTATGGACTTGTACTTATAACATTCAGAAAGTCCTTAATAGGTTTTTTTAATCTTGGAGAGGCAGATATTATAAAAGATGCTATCACATACTTAGTCATTATATCCTGTGGCATATTATTTTATTTTATCAACCCTGTTTTTACAGCAATATTTAACGGATATGGTGAAAGTAAAACGCCTTTTATCATAAACTCCATAGGACTTATAGTTAATATGATTTTAGACCCCATATTGATTTTAGGAATAGGGCCTTTTCCAAGGCTAGAAGTTGCAGGCGCTGCTATGGCAACAGTAATAGCACAAGCTACTGTAACTATTATATTTATAGTGAATGCTAGAAAAAAAACAGAGCTTTTTTCCGGTTTGCACCTTCTAAAAGCTCCTGATATGGCACATATAAGAAAAATAGTTAAACTCGGATTCCCTGTAGCTCTTCAAAGCGGGTTGTTTACCACATTTGCAATGGTGATAGCAAGGATTATTGCTCAGTGGGGACCTATACCAATTGCAGTACAAAAGGTGGGCTCTCAGATAGAAGCAATATCTTGGATGACTGCAGGAGGATTTCAGACAGCAATGGGTGCTTTTGTTGGTCAAAATTATGGTGCTAAAAAGTGGACTAGAGTTTTTAGAGGATATTTTGTGGGTATGACAATAATGTCTATAATAGGCTTAGTAGCTACTGCGCTTCTGATATTTGCAGCAAGACCATTATTCTATATCTTTATCCAAGAGGAAGAGACCATAAGATTTGGAGTTGTATATCTGAGAATATTAGGACTTTCACAGCTATTTATGTGCATAGAGTCGACTACAGCAGGTGCTTTCAATGGACTTGGAAAAACTATACCTCCATCAATTGTAGGCATAGTTTTTAACGGACTCAGAATACCAGCAGCACTTATACTTTCTTCAACTGGCCTTGGACTAGATGGAGTATGGTGGGCAATAAGCATATCAAGTGTATTTAAGGGCATAGTACTATCTGCTTGGTACATGATTATGCTAAAAAGGAACCCAGAGACAAAAGGATTGAAAATAACCAAAAAGAACCACCCCCTTGACTCCTTATAGAATTTGAAAAAGCCTACTTAATGATATAAGATGTAGATACTACTATAAATTAATAAGGGGGATATTGAATGGGAAATAGTTTAGCATATGATAAGAAGAGGGAATTTCTTCTTAATAACGAAAACCTTTATAAAAACGCTGCATATTTAGCCTTGCCCGTAGTAGTACAATCTTTATTACAAGTATCAATTGGAACTATTGATATGAAAATGGTAAGCTCAGTAGGTGTAGATGCTATATCTGCTGTAGGCTCTAGTAGAAATATCGTCAATCTGATTATGATTTTAGTAATGGCAATATCTACAGGCACTACTGCTATGGTGTCGCGTTTTGTCGGTAGGGATGATAGAAAAAATGCCTCCTTAAGTGCTGGGCAATCCTTTTATTTGTGTTTATTAGCATCGATATTTATGGTGCCCCTTGGGCTATTAATTAATAAACCTAGTTTAAGGCTATTAGGAGTTAATGATAATGTTTTAGTATTGGCAGAAGGGTATATGACAGTATTCTTCTTAGGTATTCCGTTTTTTTTACTTCATTTTATGGCAAAGGCCATATTTCAAGGAGCAGGAGATACAAAAACACCTTTATTAATAGATATCGTAATGAATATAACAAATGTAGTATTTAACTATTTTTTTATTTTTGGAGTTTGGATTTTTCCAGAAATGGGAGTAGCAGGTGCTGCAATGGGTTCTGCTATAGCAAGACTTGTAGGAGCCTCATTAGGATGGGGAGCCTTATTAAGCGGAAAATTTGTACTTAAGGTGGATTATATACACATGATTAAACCTTATTGGGATAGGGGAAAACAAATAATAAATATTGGATTTCCAGCAGCATTACAAGGGCTTACCAGAAATATAAGTACTTTTGCTCTTTTTGCAATATTAGCTAGAACAACATATGGGGATGCTGCAGTACCTGCCTATGTTATAGGTACGAATTTAAATCAATACTCACTCATGCCTGGGCTAGCCGTAGGTACTGCTGCCGCAACATTATCTGGGATGAATATTGGAGCAAAGAAACTAAAGCGTGCAGAGGATAGTGGTATCGCTTGTACAGTATTAGGTGCTATTCTAATGATGTTTTTTGCCATTGTATTTGCCATATTTGCAGAGCCTTTTATTAACTTCTTTTTAGATGAACCAAATGCAGATGTACTAAGAATAGGAAGAGCTTTTCTCTATATAATTGCTATATCTGAGCCCTTCCATGCAGCTACTATTATTCTATCCCGTACTATGCAAGGTGCTGGATATACAAGGAAGCCATTTTGGATAACCTTTAGTTGCTGGCTAGTAATTAGAGTTACATTAGCATATTTGTTGGCATTTGTATTCAATCTTCAATCCACAGGTGTGTGGATAGGAATAAGTATGTCAACCATAGTTTCCGGTATAATGGCATATTACTTGTTCAAGCTAGGCAAATGGAAATATGTAAAAATAGATGACCAGATTGAAGACCAAAGAGAATAATACTAGTATACATTTTACTTCAATATTCTCATTCTATAAGCATTCATTGCAGTAATCCCAAGCTTATCTAATAGCTTAGAGTTAGTATAAGCACCTACGATTGCACCTATGCCTGGTAGTATTTGCAACAGCTTGGCTAAGTCGATATAGTCTCTATACTCCTGCTGGAATTCTCTCCAATCAAAAAGATTTATATCACTGGGAAGGGTATTAGAATACTCCTCCCAGTTTTCTATTTCAGAGAACACCTTATTTACCACAGCTTGACTAGAAAAAGAAAGCTGAAATATCTTTAGTATGTACAACCTTTCCTTATAGCTTGTAATATCAAATCCATAAATAGCTGCAACATCATATAAAAATTTTATTTTTATACTTAAAAGTAGGGGGAAATCAGCAAGGGCCATAATAAAGCCACCTGCGCCTGTACCAGCACCTTCTATCATCGCAGTTTTCTTATGAAAATCTATTTTTTCTTTAGCTAATTTTTCTCTTTCTTCAAGAGATAATACAAAAGGATAAGACTTTTTAGTTATATACTGAGAGCTTGTCAGCACTATTTTAATCATATTTTTTATAGCCGAAGTAAGAATTTCATGGTATTTATCAGGCAATATATTATTGAATTTATTTTGAACACCCTTAGAAGTTTTATTTATAATAGAGGGCTTCTTCCTCATTTTCTTTTTCCAACTGTTTAATTCTTTCAAAATATCTCTGTAGTATTTATCCATGTTTATCACCAACTATTAATTATTTTATTGTAATGGCAAAATCTTATTTATAGACTACAATATTTTACCCTTATAATACAATAAAAAATCATTTATCTATTGACAGCTATTTATTATAAAGATTATAACACATTTAACACGCCTAATATGTAAATCAACAATAACTATTACAACTATTAAATAATATATAAGGGGGGATATAAAAGGGAAGGGAGAATAGCTTTAGTAGGAGACTTCACCACAGATTGGATAAGATACAGCGATTATGAATATAGAGTAGATCAACGGGGAGAACTATATTTGGTGGCTACTGTAGATGCAACATTTACCATGTATAATCCTTTTAATGTGGCTGAGGAACTATTTATAGATACTATTCAATTAGGGGATAAAGCTTCAAAAGAAGATATCCAGAAAAATACCTTTAGTGAAGAAATGAAAAGTGAGCTGATAATATTCGCTAAAAAGTACGGTTTGTTAGGTTTTGTTAGTGCAAGCGCATATAATCGAGACATAATTGGAGATGAAAAAGCACTTTTAATTGAGAAAAACCTTATAACAAAAGAAAAAATTATGGATGAAAGTGAGTACTTAAAAGAGTTTATTCCTTTTGTAGAAGAAGGAGATATTACATTTAGAAAATATAGAAATAATATAGATGTTAGGAAGGCAGAGGATTCTCAAGGTTTTTTGGGAAACGGCCCTTAATTCTAGATATTGTATTTTCACGCTTCTATTCTGAAAGGATTAAGTGGATTATTGATTTTGCTAAAATAATAGCATCACATTTCAATCAATTAATAATCTATAGAAATTCGTCAAGGCATCTAACTGAAAATGTGACTATTATGGCCGGTAGCTTTCATGGAGAGAAAATTGGATTTACTATTAATCAACTAGATAAAACCTACATTGCTTGGCAGTTCGACTCACTTAAAATCACAATTGAAACTATATATGCCTTTGCAGTAACTGATGAAACAGTTTTAGTCAACCGATGTCAACATTGCAGCTATGTATTTATTTCTAATAATCCTAGGGCCAAATACTGTAATCCATAATATAGGAACCGCGCTAATGTTAAAAAAAGCAGAGAAAGAAAATCTCAGAAAGAAGAGGAGTAATGTGTTTGGGGAAGATGCTTTTGCTATTGAGGTGCTTGAGGAGTTAAAATATGATGAAAAGGAAGAAAATTTAGACTATACAGAGGAATTGGAGATAATGAGAATGGTATGGAATGAGAGGGTAAGTGCAGATAAAGCCGTCCATCTATATGAAAAATAGAAGTGATATGTAGAGGATTAGCACATTTGCTCTATTCTAAGAAGAAAGAGACTTTCTTAGAATAGAGCTTTATTTTAATTATGTTTATTTTCATAATGGCAAATACTAGTTATAATATAAATATTAGATATCTGATTTTGATAACAATAATATACGTTAATAGGTTATGCTGATATGAAGAAAAACAGTAATTTTTCATTAGGATTATGGAAATATACTTAAATACTTGGACAAGGGATAAGGAGTTATCATTTGTTTTTATATACAAGAATGTAAGTATTTGCCATACTTTTATTATGAGCACATAAGTATATAATAATGGGAAGAGATGTTAGGAGCTCACTATTAGGGGGAAAAACAAGTGATGAAAAGTAGCTTTGATGAATTTATTAAGAATATTCCCAAGAATATACATTCTAATACTAAATCATTTCTAAGTAAGAATGTTGCAATCTTTATCCCCAATCAATTTGTGATTGAGAGGAAGATTAAGACAATAGATTATCATTTTGTGATTTTCCATACAACACCCCCTCCAATAAATATAGATGAAAAAGAGTTTCAGTTTAAAAAAGGAAGTTTTATTAGCCTTGAACCAGGTAAAGAGGTTAAAGTAAATCCTATACATAGTGTAACTCCAGTTAGATTTATATCTATCTGCATAAAAAAAGACTTTTTTGAGAAGATAGCTACTAAGGTAATAGACGGTGAAAAAATAAAGTTTAAAAAAACTGATAATGCCTTTAGCTCTCAATTACTTGACTTAATAGAGTGGATGATAAAAGAAAAAGTAGATTTTGGTGAAAACTACCCATTAATGATTGAAAGTATAGAAACCCAATTGGCAATACAGCTACTAAGAGATTCACTACCTAGCTACCTAGTACATAGAAAAAATAGATATAATGATAATGATTATATAGATGAAGCTATAAATTACATGGAAGAATATTATAGTAGCAATATTACTATTCCTGAAATATGCAATGCCATTTTTTTAAGTCCTTATCATTTTCAAAGGATTTTCAAAAAGAATATGGATAAAACACCATATAGGTTTTTGATGGAGTTAAGAATTAATAAAGCTAAAGTAATGTTAATAAAAGATAGAATGCAAATTGATGAAATAGCCAGACATTGTGGATTTGTAAGCTTAGCACATTTCTCCACAATGTTTAAACGTATTGGGGGAGTTTCTCCTTCTGAATATAGGAGAACAAGAGGGACTAACGAAAAAGCTAAAGAGGATGTGTAAATGATATTTTAAGAGGCATGGTTAGAAAAGCATGAAGTCAGACACACGATTGGTCTTTTAAGTTAATAATGTGAAAATAAAAGGTTGTTTTTGTTAAAACAAAAGAAGGACAAATATGAGATGCTGGGGTAATAGGGAAATTTAATTACAATATGTTATTCTTATTAAGAACAAGGGGGCTAATATATGGTAGTAAGTAAAATAAAAAAATGTATATGTATTCTTATTAGCTTAATCATGGTATTTTCATTAGTTGGCTGTGGAGATAAGAGCTCAATAAACACAAGTAAATCTAAACCTGTAGAGACTTATGATGAATTTACTAAAAAGCTAGATAAAATAATAGAAAATCTAAATCCTAGCATAAATGATGAAACAGAATCAAAGTTGCTGGAGGACTTTCAAAAGCTTGATGACATAGATAAGGTAGATTTTGCTCTAGGCTTGGCTGACGATATGACAATGTCTTGTATATCAGGAGTATTGAGTGATGGAATGCTAAGCACCCTAGGGAAAATAGTGAAGGAATATCCTCATCCACTACTTCTAAATAATTATAGCGCTATATTAGTTGAAAGATCACCTGCAGATTCTCTTTTTTTACTTTTGCAAGCTATAGAAATGGTGCCTGATAATCCAATATTTCTTACTAATATCGCAAATATTTATGTCCAACTAGATGACTATAGTGCAGCAGAACGGTATGCAAGTGAAGCCTTGATTGCATCACCAGATTTTGGCCCTGCATATCAAGTTTTGACCACCTGTCATTTAAAAAATGGTAATAGTATATTAGCAGCCGAAACAATGGTGAAAAGTGCTAAACATTGCTTTAATGAAGTTACCATACACCATTTTGAATCATATTTAGAAGCTGTAGAAGCATTAGACCCTGAAAAAGATGAATACCCACTTCAAGAGGAGTTTTTGAAGGAACTACATGTTATTGCAAGAGAAAATGTGGATACTAAGGATATAAATGATAGTATAGATACTCCTGAGGCACAGCTTGATTTAAAGGAATTCCCTTATTTTACGGGGAAGGATTTATTGGAAAAGGAAAGTTACTTAAGTAGCTTAGCTAGTGAAATTAATATTGAGCTTTTGAACGCAGATAGGGAAAATACTAAGTATTTTAATGCTTTTGATGATTATATGACAGATGAAGAAAAAGGCGAAAATAGAGTTTTTCCTATAAAGAAAAATATAAGGCAAGTGTATGCTTTTAGAGTATTAGAATCCTTTTATGTCTTCAAAATGGAGAAAGCTATAGCTAAGTACGAAGAGATTATTGAAGAAGGTATAGAGAAGTTTCATGAGCGTGTATATGTAGACGGGAAAGAAGAATATCAAAAATTAGAGGATAAACTAAATGCAGAGGCAGAGTCTTATAAAGAACGTATAGACAAATTATATGCCTCTAATAATTATGAGGACATTGTAGCAGCAAACAAGCTTGTAGAAGAATATATGCCAATAGGTACAAGAGCCACATTGCAGCTGGCTGAATTTCAAGTAAAGATTGCTGAGGAGAACTTAGAGGCAGGCCTATCAGATTTGTCTTCTCTAGTAACAACTACAAAAGAATATTATAATGAAATAAAACAAATCTTAGAGGAATATTGGTTAAAATCTGGTGGAATATTAAAATATGTTAACCATGAAGAAATATTCTATGAGTTAGATTCCCAACGTAGAAAGCAGGTATTTGAGTATATAGGATATCCTATAAGTAGAATGGCAAGTTATGCAAGTGAAACAACTGTGCAAAGCATGGAATTGGATATGGCTAAGCAAGTACTCTTAAATACTCAAATGATATTAGCAGAGCTAGAGAATGATAGGCAAAGACTAAATGAATTGACTGAACAAGAAAAACAGAATGAAGTAGACTCAACACAAGATGTTGATGATGGTATTCCAGATATTGAAAAAGAGGCTTTTACGAAATATAAAGAAATAGGCGATTTGCCTGACATCAGGTTTGAAGGAGGTTTTATGGGATTTGGAGCATCCTTGCAGACAGATGGAGAAAGAGTGAAGTTTGGATATGAAACTCCTGTTTCAAGCTCAGAGATGTCAAGAAACATTTTATATGATAAGCCTTCTGATAATTGCTATACCGAATCCTATACTGCAATAGGTGGTAAAGCACAAGGGAATACAGAATGGTTTAAGTCTTCTAAAAATGTAAAAAAGATTTTTGGAGCAAATAGTAAAAAAATACTTGGTAATATTGGATTCAGTAGTAGTGTCAGCACTGGAGAGTATATTTGTAAAAGCAAAGATAATCAAATCACTGATAGAGGTATAATATATATTCGTGAATCTGGTGGGGATATTAGTGACTTTGGTAGAACTGAAAAGGTCGTAGTCAGGAAATCTAGTATAACTGGATTCGCATTAAAAACCCAAAGCGTTAAATATAGATTTAAATTTGGGTCAATATCAAAATAGAGCATATAAAAAACTGCACTTGAACTTAATCAAGTGCAGTTTTTCTACTTTGTATAATTATCAAAATACCCTTGAATATACACAACAGGTGTGCCCTTATCCCCACTTCCTGAAGTCAGATCACAAAGTGAGCCTATTAGGTCAGTAAGCCTTCTAGGAGTAGTGCCCTGTGCTTCCATAGCACCTACAAGATTAGATTCCTTATTTTTAATATGGTCAGAGATGGCTTTTTTTAATTCCTCACCTTTTAAGTCTGCAAAGTTATTGTCTGCAAGGTATTTAAGCTTAATTTCGTTTGGTGTGCCCTCAAGACCTTTGGTGTAAGCAGGTGCGACAACAGGGTCAGCAAGTTCCCAAATCTTGCCTACAGGGTCTTTAAATGCTCCATCTCCGTAGACCATTACTTCAAGAGCCTTTCCAGTCTTTTCTCTAATATTAGCTTGAATACTATCAACAATAAGCTGACAGTCTCTCGGGAAAAGCTTTATGCTATCTTCAGTTGCCTTATTGGAGCCTAAAAGCCCATAAGCTTCATTATAGCCACTACCATCAATAGAAGATGTTAATATATCATCAAGACCGTACACCTTCATTCCGCCATTTGCTTTTAATATTCTTTTTGTTCTAGTTCTTGTGTGAATATCACAAGCAAGCACGCTTGTTGTAAAGCTTAAAATAGTTTTTGGATTGTTTGAAAATATAATTTCACATTCTGTGTCATATTCTTCAATTAAAGATTTATAATAATCTATATAATCAACTCCAGTGAAAGTGTGTTTAATGTAGCCAAAATGATTACGGAATTCACTTTCACTTAAAACATCAGTCCAAGGATTTATACCCTTTTCATCTAGTAAATCTATATCTACTAAATGATTTCCAACTTCATCTGATGGATATTGAAGCATTAATACAATTTTCTTAGCTTTCTTTGCAATACCACGAAGGCAGATTGCAAAACGGTTACGGCTTAGAATAGGGAAGATAACTCCAATTGTATCATCTCCAAACTTCGAATGTACGTCCTTGGCAATAGCATCAATGGCTACGTAGTTTCCTTGTGTACGGGCAACTACTGATTCAGTTATAGCGATTATATCTCTATCATTTATTGAAAAGCTTTCTGTTTTTGAGGCTTTTAGTATAGTATCTACAACTATTTCTGATATGTCGTCTCCTTCTCTAAAAATAGGGGTACGTATACCTCTAACAACAGTTCCGACCATTCTCTCCATTCAAATCTCTCCCTAATTTCAAATTTTGAAAAACTTTATCCTCCACTTGTAATATATAATATAATATAGTATAAGTAAAATAAATATGTTTTATAATGGGTATAAGGGGTGCTTATATGTCGATTAAATTGGATCTATATAAAATCTTCTGCCAGGTAGCTAATTATAATAGTTTTTCAAAAGCTGCAAAATCCCTCTATATGACACAGCCAGCTGTTAGTCAAGCAATTAGGCAGCTTGAAGGAGAATTAGGCATACGACTTTTTACTAGAGTGCCAAAGGGAGTCATACTTACAAACGAAGGGAAACAGCTATTTGAATATGCAAATTCTGCTATTAATTTAATCAATGTAGGAGAAAAGAAACTTATTGAAGCTAAAAACTTAATGGCAGGAGAATTGAAAATAGGGGTTGGAGACACTATCTCTCGATATTTTTTATTACCATATCTAGAAGAATTTCATAGTCAATATTCAAATATTAAATTGAAAATCATTAACCGTACAACTATAGAGCTTTGTACTTTGCTAAAATCTGGAGAAATAGATATTGCAATATGTAATCTGCCTATTGAAGATTCATATATAGAAGTGAAGGAATTAATAGCTATTCATGATATTTTTGTTTACGGAGAAAATTATAAGGATAAATTGTATGAGCCAATGAGTATTGAGGAATTAATAGAATTTCCATTAATACTGCTTGAACCTAACTCAAATTCAAGGCAATATGTGGAGAAATTTATGTTGCTAAAGGGCATAAAGATAGAGCCTGAAATAGAACTGGGGTCTCATGAGCTATTACTAGAGTTTGCAAAGATTAATCTGGGTATATCTTGTGTTATCAGGGAATTCTCTTATGAGTACTTACAAAGTGGCTTACTCCACGAAGTACAGTTGATCGAAACAATTCCTGAAAGAAGCATAGGAGTATGTTCATTAAAAAGTGTATCTCTCTCACCTTCTTCAGCAAAATTTGTTGAGATATTGGAGGATTAGTATTAAAAAGATTTTCAAAAACTAAGCCAGAAGCTAGACTGTGCAGATAATACTACTAAAAAACGTAACTTTTCTGTAATGCATTTAGCTAAAGAAAAGTATATTATTAAACTAGGGATGTAAATACGAGGAGGATAGAGAATGAAGAAAAAGATATATTACCAGGTATTAAGTGTAATAAGTGTGGCAGCATTAAGTATAGCAATAACAGGGTGTAATTCCTCTGTCAAATCCGATAATTTAGAGACAATACCTAAAGAGAAACAAATTCAAGAAATACAAGTTCAGGAAAGCATTATTGAAGTTGCAGAAGATTACATTGAAGGTGAAGTAGAGCTACCTGTTGTTTCAAACCTATCAAATGCTAAAGTCCAAGATAAGATAAATGCCGCTATAAATAATGATATTATGGGATTTGTTGATAATCAAAAGGATTTAACTGAAGTGTACAGAGAGAATAAGGATTTTACTAAGCTAATAATTTCAGTTAAATCTAAAGTTACATTTAAAAGTGATAATCTTATAAGCGTGTTAATTTCCAAAAAAGTAAAGGATGAAGGAAACTATTCATCTGAAAATAAAACTACATATACTTTCGATTTGAAAACAGGGAAAAAGGTTTTATTATATAAGCTTATAAATGGTAGTGAAGACTACAAAGATACTATTAAAAATTATATTGAAGAAAAATATGATGAAAAAGAGAATATAAGAAAATTTGATATAAAAGATAATCAATATTATTTAAGTGAGAATAAACTATTCATTTTTCTTGAAGAATTTATAATAAATGAAGAATCTAAACAAGATGATGAAT
>JBBAFY010000014.1:0-40669 GCA_041655135.1 Tissierellales bacterium | reverse complement strand
TGGTGCTAAAGACCTATAAAAATATTTCAAAAAACATAAAAAGTAAGCAGGATTTTATGAAATAATATAGAAATACTAGTATTAAGTGGAGTGAAGTGGTATAAAGTGGGGGGGAATCCCTCGAGTGAGGTGTAAAGCATGTTTATTGGTGAATATCAACATTCATTAGATATTAAAGGGCGTTTAATAGTGCCTGCTAAATTTAGAGATGACCTTGGTGATGTTTTTATTATCACTAAGGGACTTGATAATTGCCTTTTTGTATACCCTAAAGATGAGTGGAAGGTGTTAGAAGAAAAATTGAAGCTTTTACCACTTACACGAAAAGATGCTAGAGCTTTTGTAAGGTTTTTCTTTTCAGGAGCTACAGAATGTGAACTGGATAAGCAGGGAAGAATCCTTATTCCTGGAAATCTAAGAGAGCATTGTAGAATTGAAAAGGATGCAGTAGTGATTGGGGTTTCTAATAGAGTTGAAATATGGAGCAAGGAAGAGTGGAATCTTTATAACGATGATGAAGACCTTAGCTATGAGTCAATAGCTGAAAAAATGGCTGAACTGGGTATTTAAGTCATATATAAAACCTAATTAGTAAATAATAGTGTAAAAGATATGAGGTGAGAATATGGATTTTGAACACGTTTCAGTATTGTTACAGGAATCGATAGATGGACTTAATATCAAGAAGAATGGAGTATATGTGGATGGTACCCTAGGTGGAGCAGGTCATTCTAAGGAAATAGTAAAAAAACTAGATAATGGGCGTTTAATCGGAATAGATCAAGATATGAACGCAATTTCGAAAGCTTTTGAGGTTCTTAAGGAATATAAAGACAAAGTGACAATAGTACATAATAATTTTAAGAATCTAGACATTGTTCTTAAAGAAGAAGATATTACTGGAATAGACGGATTACTTTTAGATTTAGGAGTCTCGTCTCACCAGCTAGATGAAGGGGAAAGAGGCTTTTCATATAATACAGATTCATTTCTTGATATGAGAATGGATACTAGTCAGGATTTAAGTGGATGGGATGTTGTGAATAAGTATTCTAAAAAAGAAATAGAAAAGATTATTAAGGAGTATGGTGAGGAAAGATGGGCTGCTAGGATAGCAGAATTTATAGAAGCAGAGAGGCAGCTTAAACCTATAAATACTACTGGAGAACTAGTAAATGTTATTAAGAAAGCAATCCCTAGTGGAGCTAGAAAGGATGGACCTCATCCTGCTAAGAGGACTTTTCAAGCAATACGTATAGAAGTTAATAAAGAATTAGAGATACTTAGAGATTCCATAATAAGCGCTGTAAGAGAGTTAAATACAGGAGGTAGAATTTGCATAATTACCTTTCATTCACTAGAAGATAGAATTGTAAAAGAGACATTTAAGGAATTAAGCTTGGAATGTATTTGTCCTCCTGGAATGCCTATATGTACTTGTAATAAGGTAAAAGAGCTAAATATTATAACTAGAAAACCTATTATACCATCGGATAATGAAATCGAAATTAATCCAAGGTCAAGAAGTGCAAAGCTAAGGATTGGAGAAAAAGTTTAATGTTCTAAACATTAAAGGGAGTGAATAAACTTGTTAGTAGCTAAAAAAGAAGTATATTCATATGTTGAAGACAGAAATGTAATAGCAACTAAAGAAGTTAAGAAAATCAAGAGAAGAAAAAACAATTCCTTACTTAAGGTTAAATTTTTTGGCTTAGCTCTGTTGACTCTTTTTATATGTTTAGGAGTTTTATTTGGGTATGCTCAAATAACTCAAGTAAAAATGGAAGTGTCAAAGCTTGATAAAGAAATTGTTGAACTAAAAAAACATAAAGTAGATATATCCTTGGAGTTAGAAAGAATTAAAGATTCTGGATGGATTGAAAAAGAAGCTGAAGATAGATTAGGAATGATATATCCTGAAGATGAGCAAGTAATATACTTAAGTGTTTTGGATCATGACATAAACATTAGCCCAAGAGAAGTAGGTATGGAAGAAAAATTAGGTTTTATAAAATTATTCAGTAACATGATTAGTAAAATATCTGATAAGTTTTAGGAGGTTAGGTTTGTGTCATTACCCACTTTATCAACAAAAAGAAGACTGATTTTTACTTTATTATTGGCATCATTGCTAGTCTTTGCTTTGATTGTAAGATTGGGAATCATACAGATTGTTCAAGGTGAAGGACTAAAAAAACAAGCATTGGAGCAATGGACTAGAGGAGTTCCAGTTAAAGCAGAGAGAGGATTTATACTTGATAGGAATGGTAAAAAGCTAGCTATTAGTATTAGTAGAGATACTGCATGGTGCAGACCAGTTGATATCAAGAACCCTAAAGAAGATGCTAAAATAATATCTGATATACTACAACTAGATGAAGAAGAAGTTTATAGAAAAATCACTAGTAAACAGAGCTTAGTTAAGATAAAACAATGGATTGAAAAAGAAGAAAGCGAATTCTTAAGAAAAGCTAACATCAAGGGGATAGAAATAGCTGAAGACAATAAAAGGTATTATCCATTTGGTAGCTTTGCAGCGCACATTATTGGTCATAATAACATAGACCAAGTAGGACAGTATGGAATAGAGGCAGCCTACAATAAGTTTCTAACTGGAACAGCAGGAAAGTGGGTTAAAACAACAGATGCAGCCGGAAGACAACTTCCTTATGACAATGAAAAGCTTTATGAAGCAAAGAACGGCTTAAATGTAGTTTTGTCTATGGATGAAACTATACAACATTTTGCTGAAAAGGCTGCTTTAGAAGTATTAGTCAAACATAAAGCGGAAAATGTCTCTATTATAGTAATGGATCCAAATACTGGTGATTTGTTGGCTATGGCAAACAAACCTGACTATGATCCTAACAAACCAACAATACCTATTAATGAAGAAGAAGCTAAGAGCTGGGAAGGTTTAACTCAAGATGAGATTACAAAAAAGTGGTATGATATGTGGAGAAACTTCGCCGTTAATGACGTATATGAGCCTGGATCAACTTTTAAGATAATAACAGCTGCTGCTGGTCTTGAAGAAAATGTCGTAACTCCTAACAGTCAATTTTACTGTAGTGGATACGTTAGACAAATAAAAAGTGGAAAACCAATGAAATGCTGGAGATACTATAATCCTCATGGGAGTCAAAATTTTGTTGAAGGAGTACAAAACTCATGTAATATAGTATTTGTAGAGACTGGCTTAAGATTAGGTGCAGAAAAGATGTATGAATATTTAAGGGCTTTTGGATTTGGCGAATTGACAGGTGTACCATTTTCCGGGGAATCACCGGGAATAATTCCAAGTGGTCCTAATGCTATAAAAGATGTTAACCTAGCTACAATATCATTTGGTCAAGGAGTAGCTGTAACTCCTATTCAACTTACTACAGCTATTTCTGCAGTTGCAAATGGTGGGAATCTAATGGTTCCTAAGGTAGTTAAGGAACTAGTAGATGAAGAAGGAAACACTATGATTACTTATGAGCCAGAAATTAAGAAAAAAGTAATTTCAGAAGAAACATCTAACACTATGATGAAAATACTAGAAAGTGTAGTTTCAGATGGAACTGGAAAAAGCGCATATGTTCCTGGATACAGGATTGCAGGAAAAACAGGTACAGCACAAAAGGTAGTCGATGGGCGTTATGGGGATGGAAAGTATATTGCATCATTTGTGGCAATTGCTCCTGCCAATGACCCAAAAGTAGTTGTCACTGTAATTGTAGATGAGCCAAGTGCGGGTGGATATTATGGTGGGCAAATTGCTGCTCCTGTTGCAGGGCAAGTAGTTAAAGATATTTTAAGCTATCTTGACGTTGAGCCTCAATTTACTGAGGATGAGAAGGAAAGCAATGAAAAAGAAAATGTAACAGTTCCAGATGTAAGAGATAAGAATATTAAGGACGCTAGTAAAATGGTTTTATCAATAGGATTGAAGTATAACACAGATGCTTATTTTATAGAGGAAGGTTCTGTGGTTTTAGATCAGTTTCCTTTACCTGGAACGATTATTAAGAGGGGATCTAGTATTGATTTATATCTAGAATCAAAGAGACAAAATACTGAAAAGATTATTGTTCCAGATTTGCAGGGAACTACTCGTGAGCAAGCAATAGAAGTATTAAATCAACTGAATCTTAGATTTGAATTCTCTGGGTCAGGAGTAGTTGTTGGTCAGATGCCTAAGGCTGGAACTGAAGTAGACTTAAATGCACTAGTAAATGTAAGATTTGACAATGTTAATTAAGATTGACTTATGAGGCAACTTCAAGCAAAATGTTTGAAAGTTGCCTTTTAAGTAGATTGTGTTCATTTATAGATTTATGGTATTATCATATAGTGTAAACTTTTTGTGAGGTGGAAATATGAGGCTATGGGAAATAGCTGAAGAGTTAGATGTTGAAATAGCAGTTGGATTTAAGGATGTTCATATTACAGGAATTACCTATGATTCAAGGATGGTTAAAAAAGGAGATATTTTTGTTGCTATTGAAGGATTTAATGCTGATGGACATGATTTCATTAGGGATGCTATAAAAATGGGAGCAAGTGCAGTAGTAGTTCAGAGGCATATTCCCACAGATTCTAAAATTGCACAAGTTGAGGTAAAGGATTCAAGACAAGCTTTGGCCAAAATATCTTCAAAATTTTACAATAATCCTTCCAGTAAATTTAATTTAATAGGTGTTACAGGAACAAATGGAAAGACAAGTACAACATACATTATAGAATCTATATTTCAAGCAAGAGAGAAGAATATAGGAGTTGTTGGCACAATAGGTTGTCTAGTCAATGGGATGTTCATAGAGACAAAAAACACTACTCCTGAGTCATTAGAGCTTCAGCAATTATTTAATGAAATATTAGAGTCTAATGTTGAGAATTGTGTTATTGAGGTGTCATCACATTCACTAGAAATGAGCAGAGTTGCATATAGTGATTTTGATATAGGTATTTTGACTAACATTACAAAAGATCATTTAGATTATCATAAAACTATGGAGAACTATTATAATGCAAAGAAAAAACTTTTTTTCATGACGAATAAGTACAACATCATAAACATTGATGATGAATATGGTAGAAGGCTCTACAATGAGCTGTCAATAATCAAGACGCCATTGTTGACATATGGAATTGATTCTGAATCAAATGTATATGCAACGGACATATGCTTAAGAGCTACAGGGGTTAGCTTCAAGCTTCATACTCCAAAGGAAAGTATTGATATAAATATGAAAATTCCAGGGCTTTTTACTGTATACAATGGCTTGGCAGCGGCTTCTAGTGCATATGCATATGATATAGACATTGAGTATATTAAGATGGGCTTAGATCAAGTAAGAGGAATAAAAGGTAGATTTGAAGTAATTCCTACTAATAAAGACTTTACAGTTATAATAGACTTTGCCCATACTGCAGATGCTCTTGATAAAGTACTGTCTGTTATCGATCAGTTTGCAGAAGGAAGAAAAATTGTAGTTTTTGGAGCTGGAGGAGATAGAGACAGAACTAAAAGAGCTCCTATGGGAGAGGTAGCAGGAAGACACTGTGATTTATGTATTGTAACTTCTGATAATCCTCGAACAGAAGAACCAAAAAAAATTATTAATGATATTATAGAAGGAGTAAAAAAGGTCAAAGGTAATTATATAGATATTGTTGATAGAAGGGAAGCTATAGAATATGCTATTAAAAACAGCAGACCAAAGGATATTATTTTACTAGCTGGTAAAGGTCATGAAACTCATACTATTATTGGTGATAGGGTAGTGGCCTTTGACGAAAGTGAAATTGTTAAAGAAGCCTTGAAACTGTTGTAAGGCACATTAAGATAAGTGAATTTAATTTGCATTTGGAGGAGAAGTAAAATGTCAAACTACAAAGATATTATTAGAGTAATAGTGTTATCTTTTGCTATAACATTACTCTTAGGACCAATTATAATACCTATGTTAAAAAAATTGAAGGTAGGACAAAGTATTAGAGAGGAAGGACCTGAGACCCATTATAAAAAAAGTGGTACACCTACCATGGGTGGTATTATAATGGTAGTTGCCCTGTTAATTACAACCATATCATCTGGGATGTTTAATAGAGATATGATGGTACTACTACTAACTACTATTGGATTTGGGCTTATTGGTTTTATAGATGACTTAATAATAGTAGTTTTTAAAAGATCCCTTGGTCTTAGAGCATATCAAAAACTAGTAGGTCAGGTTATTCTAGCTATTATTCTAGCACTTTATGCCTCGAATAATACAGCGTATGGAACAGAAGTTATTGTACCATTTATTAATACCACATTTGATTTAGGACCACTATATATTCCTTTCATAGTAGTGGCAGTAGTTGGAACTGTAAATGCTGTGAACTTTACAGATGGTCTAGACGGATTGGCATCAGGAGTTACATTAATTGTATTATCCTTTTTCAGCTTGGTGTCCTTAAATATTGGTATGAATAGTATAGCAATTTTTTCTGCTTCTTTAGCTGGAGCCTGCCTTGGTTTTTTAAGGCACAATTCTTATCCTGCGAAGGTATTCATGGGGAATACAGGATCCTTGGCTTTAGGAGGAGCCATATCGGCTGTTGCTGTACTATTAAGTTTGCCTTTAATTATTCCTATAGTTGGAGGTATATACTTTGCAGAAATAGTATCTGTTATGATTCAAGTAACTTCATATAAACTTAGAAAAAAGAGAGTTTTTCTAATGACTCCAATTCATCATCACTATGAGCTAAAAGGATGGAAGGAAACAAAAATAGTTTTTGTATTTTGGACAGTTACAGTTGTACTATGCTTAATAGGCATTTATAGTTTAAGTTAATCGAATAGGAGCAGGTGAAGGAAATGGAATTAAAAGATAAGAATGTTTTGATTTTAGGCTTAGCAATAAGTGGAGTATCAACAGTTAAAGCATTAAATAAATTGGGTTCAAAAATAATAGTAGCAGATATGAAATCAGAAGAAGAACTCAAGGATCAAATTTTAGAATTAGAAGATATAAATATTGAGTTTGTTTTAGGTAGCAATGATGTAGAGTTAACCAATATAGACTTAATAATAAAAAGTCCAGGAATTCCACTGGATGTCCCCATTATTAAAGAAGCTAAAGAAATGGATATTGAGATAGTTACAGATATTGAATTGGCCTATAGAATTTCCAAAAATAAATTTATTGCCATAACCGGTACTAATGGAAAGACAACTATAACAGCCCTAACAGGAAAGATAATGGAGAATGCAGGGCTAAATTACCATGTAACAGGAAACATTGGCGTAGGTATATTGTGGGAAACCGTAAATGCAAATAAGAAAGATGTCTTTATTATTGAAGCCAGTAGCTTTCAGCTAGAAAACACAAAATTTTTTAAGCCAAGTATAAGCGTAATAACAAATATTACTCCTGATCACCTAAATTGGCATAAAACCTTTGAGAAATATGTAGATGCAAAGAAGAAAGTGTTTTTAAATCAGCAAAAAGGTGACTACACTATCTTAAATTATGATGATTTGTTACTTAGAGAAATAGGCAAGGATATTAATTCAAATTTAATATATTTTAGTACCAAAAACAAGTTAGAAAAAGGCGTTTATGTAGATGACTATCAAATAATTATTAATGATAGTAAAAGAATTATTAATGTAATGGATATTAGAGAAATAAAGATACTTGGTAAACATAATCTATCTAATTCTTTAGCAACCGTATCAATTGGATGGGCAATGGGAATTGAAGCTGATATAATCGCAAAAACACTTAGAGAATTTGAAGGTGTAGAGCATAGAATAGAATTTGTAGATAGTATTTTTGATGTAAACTATTACAATGACTCAAAGGGTACTAATCCAGATTCTTCTATTAAAGCAATTGATGCAATAGAAGAGCCTATAATACTTATAGCTGGTGGAATGGATAAAGGAAGTAACTTCGATGAATTTATAGATAACTTTAATGGTAAAGTAAAAGCGTTGGTCCTACTTGGTGAAACAAGAGAAAAAATTAAAGATGCTGCAATAAGTAAGAATTTTGATAATATATATATAGTAAATAGTATTGAAGAAGCAGTTAATAAATGCTTTGAATTAGCAGTGCCTAATGATAATGTGCTGCTTTCTCCTGCATGTGCAAGCTGGGATATGTTTGAGAGTTTCGAAGAGAGGGGAAGATTATTCAAGCAAGCTGTAAAGAATTTAAGGGAGGATTAGGTATGGCTAAAAAAAGAGCCAGTGACTTTACCTTGATGATAGCTGTGATTTTACTTGTCTTTATTGGAATAATTATGGTTTTCAGTTCTAGTTGGCCAGATGCATTATATAAGATGGATGACGGTTATCATTTTTTAAGAAAACAACTTCAAGCTAGTGGCTTGGGACTAGTAGCCATGTTGTTTTTTATGAACTTTGATTATTGGAAGATTGATAAGTTGGCAAAGTTAATATTTATATTATCAATTTTATCAGCATTTTTGATATTTACACCATTGGGAATAGAACTTCATGGGGCAAGGAGATGGGTTAATTTAGGTTTTACTACATTTATGCCATCAGATGCTATTAAAATGGGATCGATTATCTTTTTATCATCATTTTTAGCTAAAAGAGAAGACGATGTGAAGAGTTTTACTAAAGGATTTTTTCCATCACTAATTATAATTGGAATATCCTGTGGGCTCATAATTATGCAAAGGGATTTAAGTACTAGTGCTACACTAGGAATGGCTCTTTTTATTCTGTTATTTATAGCAGGTGCAAATATTTTCCATCTTTCTTTTTTAGGTGTAATAGGTTTAGCAGGCGGGACTTTAGCCATTGTTGGAGAAAAATTTAGAAGGATGAGATTTACAGCTTTTTTAAACCCTTTTGCTCCAGAAGTTAGAGATAATTATGGATATCAGGTAATTCAATCTCTTTACGCATTAGGTTCAGGTGGATTGTTTGGGCTTGGGTTAGGAAAGAGCAGACAAAAATTCTTTTACATTCCTGAGCCCTATAATGACTTCATTTTTGCAATAATTGGTGAGGAGCTTGGTTTTATAGGTAGCATAACTGTAGTTCTGCTAATTTTACTTATTATATGGAGAGGATTAAGAATTGCCTTAGGTACAAAAGACACATTTGGATGCTATCTTGCATCGGGAATAGTGGCGCTAATCACTGTACAATCTACGATCCATATTGCAGTTGTTACTTCATCTATGCCTACTACTGGAATTACATTACCTTTTATAAGCTATGGTGGAACTTCAATAATGATGTATATGGCAGCCGCAGGTATTTTACTAAATATATCAAGACACTCGGATTTAGATAGGAGCTGAGAACATGAAAGTATTGGTTACAGGTGGAGGGACAGGAGGGCACATATATCCAGCCTTAGCCATTGCCAGGAAGATTAAAATGGAGCATAAAGATGCAGATATATTATATGTCGGAACAGAAAATGGTCTTGAAGCTGAGATTGTTCCAAAGGAAGGTCTTAAGTTTAAGCCTATTAGGGTAAGGGGATTTAGCAGAAAACTATCAAAGGAAACTATTAAATCAATCAAAGAGTTGTTTTTAGGATTAAATGATGCTAAAAAAGTTATAAATGATTATAAACCAGATATTGTAATAGGTACAGGTGGCTATGTATGTGGACCGATTGTTCTAACAGCTGCACTAAAGAAAATACCTACAATGATTCATGAGCAAAACGCTTTTCCAGGAGTTACCAATAGAATACTATCAAGGTTTGTAGACAAAATTGCAGGTAGCTTTGAGGAATCTAAAAAGTATTTTAAAGACTCGAATAAGTTAGTTATTACAGGCAATCCCATTCGCCAGGATATCATAGGATTTAATAAAAAAATTGCATATAAGGATTTAAATATTGACTCAAATAAGCCTTTCCTACTATCTTTTGGTGGTAGTGGCGGTCAAAAGAAGCTTAATGATGCAATGCTTGATGTAATCATTGACAATAACAATAATAAAAATATTCAAATAATCCATGTAACTGGAAAAAGATTATACGATAGCTTTATGAAAGAGCTAAGAGAAAAGGGTGTAGAGAATCTTATAGGTAATATTAGAGTGTATCCGTATTTGTTTGAGGTGCCCAAGGCATTATCTATAGCTGACTTAATAATTACTAGTGGAGGTGCAATTGCTATAGCTGAATTAACAGCGGTAGGCATCCCAAGCATACTCATCCCAAAAGCATATACTACAGAAAATCACCAAGAATATAATGCAAGGGCATTAGAGAAAAAAGGAGCCAGTATAGTTATATTAGAAAAAGACTTAAATGGTGAATTGCTTAATAGAGAAATTATTAGCTTATTATCTGATAAAAGGAAGTTATCTGATATGGCAATTAGAAGTAAAAGAATGGGTATCACTAATGCTGATGAAAGAATAATTAATATAGTGAAGGAACTAATTTGACGAAAACGTAGTGGTGTAACACCTTTTTTGAATATGCATAAGATAGATATATACTGTTTTTTTACATACAGTTTGGAGCATATTCTGGAGGTGTAATAATGAGTAAGTATATAATAGAGGGTGGCAGAAGGCTAGTAGGAGAGGTACCTGTAATTGGAGCAAAGAATGCAGTGTTACCTATATTAGCTGCAACTATTATAAATAACAACACAAGTACAATTTTTAATACTCCAAACCTAAAAGATGTAGAGGTTATGGAACAAATTTTAGTGTCAATAGGATGTAAGGTCAGTAGAGTAGACAATGTAATTTTCGTAGACTCGAGAAATATTTCTAAAATAAATATACCAGAAGAACTTGTAAGAGAAATGCGCTCGTCAATTATACTAATGGGAGCAATGTTAAGCCGCTGTGGTGAAGTGGAAATATCTTATCCAGGTGGCTGCGAAATAGGACCTAGACCTATTGATTTGCATTTGAAAGCACTTAGACAACTAGGGACTATTATTGAAGAATCACATGGTTTTTTACATTGTAAGGCCGAAAAATTAAAAGGTTGTGATATACAGCTAGATTTTCCTAGTGTAGGTGCTACAGAGAACATTATGCTAGCAGCTGTTAAAGCAGAAGGCACTACAATAATTAGAAATGCTGCTCGTGAACCTGAAATAATTGATCTTCAAAACTTTCTAAATGGTATGGGTGCTAAGATTCACGGAGCAGGCACAAGTATAATAAGAATAGATGGAGTAGATAGTTTTAATAGTGTAGAGCATAACATAATACCTGATAGGATAGTTGCTGGTACCTATATGGTTGCTTCTGCTATTACTGGAGGAGAGGTTATATTAAAGAATATAGAGGTAGAACACATTCAATCTATAATAGCAAAATTAAAAGAAACAGGATGTATGATATATAATAACTGCACTACTTTAAAAATAATAGGACCCAAAAAAATAAATGCTATTGAGACTGTTCAAACATTACCTTATCCAGGGTTTCCTACTGATATGCAGGCACAGATGATTGCTTTACTTAGCATAGCTAATGGAACAAGTATAGTAACTGAAACAATCTTTGAGAATAGGTTTAAGCATGTAGAAGAACTTGTTCGAATGGGTGCAAATATTAAGATAGCAGGCAAGGTTGCTATAATTAAAGGAATAAATGAGCTAACAGGGGCAAAAGTTACCTCTAAGGATTTAAGAGGGGGAGCAGCACTTGTTTTAGCAGCTTTAGCAGCTAATGGAAGATCAGAAATTGAAGATACCTTCCATATTGAAAGGGGATATGATTGTTTAGAAAAAGCCCTTTTAGCTTTAAATGCAGACATAAAAAAGATTTAGGCAGCTTGTGCTGCTTAAAACCTGAAGGACAAGCTTAACTGGAGGAAGGCTATGAGCAAAATAGATAGAAAAATAAGAAAGAAAAAAAAGAGACTTATATTTTTGATTATTCTATTACTGTCTGCGACTTTTTTTATTCTTTATACAAAGACAAGCTTTTTTCACATATCAAGCATAGAAATTATTGGAAATGAAAAGATTACCGATGAAAAGTTGATACTTGCATCAGGTATAATCATAGATGAGAATATATTTAAAATAAATCTTAAAATGGTTGAAGAAAATGTTCTTTTACATCCCTATATAAAAAGTGTTAAAATAAAGAGAAGGCTACCAAACAAGATGTTAATTAATGTAGATGAGAGAAAAGAAGTAGTAATTATTAACGATTTTGGAACTTATATGTATCTTGATGAAGAAGGGATTATATTAAATATACTTTCAGAAATTAAAGATGAGCATATTATTGAAATATATGGACTAGATATACAAAATCCCAGAATAGGAGATAAGCTATCTACAAAAGATGAGAGTATTCAAAATAAAATATTTGACTTTATTAATAGCAGTAAGGACTTAGGTCTCATAAACTCCTTTGAAAGGGTCATTTTAGACGAAGAGAAGAGTATAAGTATTTTTTTACATGATGAAGGAGAGGTTGCATTTGGCACCCTAGATGATATAAAATATAAATTGAATTTTCTTATATCTATACTAGAAGAATTAGAAGAAAAAAATCAAGGGTATCGCAAAATTCATTTAGATAAAGGAAGTAATGCAATCATAATTAAGGATAATGATTAGGAGTGGAAAAATGAATGATATCAAGAGTAAAATAGCTATAGTCTTGGTTTGTATCTTATTAGGATTAATTTTAGCAGTTCAATTTAAAACTGTTGAAAATAATCTAGGTACAGGTGTAATACCTACTCAAAGAGCTCAACAGCTAGCAATTGATTATAAGAGGATTCAGGATGAAAGAGACAGACTAAGAAATGAATTAGACAATGTAGAATCAAAGTTAAAACAGTATGAAAAAGGTGAAGTGGAGAAGGATGTTTATTTAGAAAATTTATACAAGGATATAGAAAAATATAGAAACTTAGCAGGCTATGAAGATGTAAAAGGTCCTGGAATTACTATTGAAATAAATGACCCTCCAGTTGAGATTATTTTTGGGGGTGCTTCTAGTGCTATTGTGGACAATTACGAATATATTCTTCAAATAATTGGTGTCCTAAATGCTACTGAAGCAGAAGCTATATCTATAAATGATCAGAGATATACAAGTTTTACAGAGATAGTTATAGCAGCAGGTCATTTAGAGATAAATGGAGTATCCTGTGGTCCACCTTTTATTATTAAGGCTATAGGAAAGGCAGATGACTTAGAGAATTCACTTCGTATTAAACATGGACTCATATGGCGTATGGAAAACATGCTAAACTTAGATATACACATAAAACAAGAACAAAGCATAATAATTCCAAAATACAAGAAAATAAAAGAATTTAGATATGCAAAGCCAGTAGAAGAAATAACGAATTAGACTTTGGAGGGATAGGGAGTGGGCGAGAAAAATAACAATGGAATGGTCTGGCTCATAATCTTATTTGTTTTATTGGGAGTCCTGATATCATTTCAAATGAAGTTAAATATTGATGACTATGACTTGGTTACTTTGAAGAACCTACAGACAATGAAAAACGATTCAAATAATATGCGTAAAGAAATTGAAGACCTAAAGGGATTAATAGAAAACAGAAAAAAAGAATTAGCTAAGCTTGAAAGTGTTATCAAGGATGATGAAGGAGACATTTCCATACACTTAATGGATGAGATAAAGAAATTAAAGCTAATTGCAGGATTAGATGATGCTCAAGGACCTGGAATAATGTTATTAATAGATGATAACCAAGAAGAAGAAATTGTTGGTTGGGGAATAGAAGATGACATAGTACATGATGCTGATATTCAAGTTATTCTAAACGACTTAAGAAAAGCAGGAGCAGAAGCGATAAGCATTAATGGTCAAAGAGTAATGTCTAAATCCGAAGTTAAATGTGGCGGATCAATAATAAGAGTTAATGGAAGAAGCTCTGCTCCTCCTTTTGTTATTAAAGCTATTGGAGATCCAAAACTCCTATATGCAGCTATAAGTGCACCAAATACCTATGGTTGGATTATGAAGGAAGTACGACTACTTAGATTCGAAGCTATGACAAAAGATAATATATCCGTACCTAAGTATTACTGGGCTGAGCAAGATTTTAAGTATTCAAAACAAAAAGAAGAAGGTGAATAAATATGATTATATTAGCTTTAGTAGGTATTATTGTTGGAGTTTTAATAGGTGTTTATTTACCCATAACCTATTCAGCTAGCTACTCCTTGTATATATCAGTGGCAATACTAGCATGTCTAGACTCTGTTTTTGGTGGAATCAGGGCTACCCTTGAAAAGAAATTCAACACTGAAATTTTTATTTCAGGTTTTTTTGGTAACGCAATATTGGCAGCCTTTTTAGCATATGTAGGAGATAGATTAGGTGTTCCATTGTATTACGCAGCCATATTTGCTTTTGGAGGAAGACTATTCCAGAACTTTGCAATTATAAGAAGATTGATATTTAGAAAAAAAAATATAAGCTAGAGCTTTATAATTGTTTAACCATATTCTATTTTAATTTAGCAATAGAAGTTTTGTAAAATACTTTATCTAGTAGATCGCTAATATAGTCTAGGGAAATATTTACAGTAATAAAAGGCATTATAAATTATTTATTTAAAAGGATATTTGTTTGTTTTATAGAATACTATAATCTTAGAAAGAAAAATCAAAAAATAGGGAAAAAAATAGAAAAATGATAAATTTTGATACTAATTATTAAACACATATTGTTATTTTACAATTTATAAGGGGGTAATGAAGTGTTCGATTTTGAAGTAGATGTAGAACAATTTGCACATATTAAGGTTGTAGGAGTTGGCGGTGGTGGAAACAATGCTGTAAATAGAATGATTGAAAATCAAGTAAAAGGGATTGAATTTATTACAATTAACACTGATAGACAAGCTCTTCATTCTTCTAAGTCAGAAATAAAGCTTCAAATAGGAGAAAAACTTACAAGAGGACTCGGTGCAGGGGCTAATCCTGAAGTTGGAATGAAGGCGGCTGAAGAGAGCAGAAATGAGATAACAGAGGTTTTAAAAGGTGCAGATATGGTATTTATAACTGCTGGTATGGGTGGTGGTACTGGAACAGGTGCAGCACCTATTGTTGCTGAAATAGCCAAAGAACTTGGTGTTTTAACTGTTGGAGTTGTTACAAAACCCTTTATGTTTGAAGGTAGAAAAAGAATGATACATGCAGAAAGTGGAATTGAGGAACTTAAGAAAAGAGTAGATACATTAGTGACTATTCCTAATGATAGATTATTACAGGTAGTAGAGCGAAAAACCTCAATTGTTGAAGCTTTTTGTATTGCTGATGATGTTCTAAGACAGGGTATACAAGGTATATCTGACCTAATTGCAGTACCTGCACTAATAAATCTAGATTTTGCTGATGTTAAAACTATTATGTTAAATCAAGGATTAGCACATATGGGAATTGGGAAAGCAAGTGGAGAAAACAGAGCTACTGAGGCAGCTAAGCAAGCAATACATAGTCCATTATTAGAAACTTCCATAGAAGGAGCTAAAGGTGTATTATTAAATATAACCGGTGGACCAAACCTTGGTATTTTTGAAGTCAATGAAGCAGCTGACCTTATTAGGCAGTCAGTTGACCCAGACGCGAATATAATATTTGGTGCAGGCTTAGATGAAAATCTAAAGGATGAGATTAAAATAACAGTCATTGCTACAGGTTTTGATAGTATAAAACAAGAGAAAGTTGTAGATAAGTCATCAATAGATCTTAGCAACGAAAAAGCAAAAGAGAAAAAACTAGGTGACACAAAGCATTTCGATACCGAAGAATTAGATATACCAACTTTTTTAAGAAGAAGAGATAAATAAACCTTTCTATTTTATAGAAAGGTTTTTTTTTCGACTTCAGTATCTGACATAAATTTGGCAGCTATTATATTATAATAGACATAAAATAAAAAAGAGATGAATACAAGTTTATTAAAGTATGGATGTGCAAAAAGGGGGCATGGGTTTGTACATATGGGTAGAATATCTTTTGCTAGAAAATATGGTTATCAACCTTTTGTTGCTTCATCTAACTGGAAGATTTACAAAAACTGAAGCAAATAATATTAGATTATTATTAGCTTCTTTTATTGGGGCTATTTATGCACTAGTAATATTTTTTCCGTCATTTAGATTTATGACTAAATTCACTATAAAAGTATCTATCTCGGTTTTATTAATTATTGTGGCATTCAATCCAACTAAAATAAAAAAAGTTGTAAGACTTATAGCAACTTTTTATGTAATCGCCTTTATTTTTGCAGGGGCGTCATTGGCCTTATTTTATTTAGCTGGTGTAGACGCTTATGCAGGAGATGGTATTTTTTACATTAAGAATTTTCCTATAAAAGTCTTAGTGCTCGCTATATCTATTTCATATATACTTATTAAGATTGTTTGGGGATATATTCATTCGATTTTAATTAAGAGTAAGATTTACATCCCTATAATAGTTAGTCTAAACAATAAAACAGTTGAAATAATAGGTTTATTAGATACAGGTAACCTATTGAGAGATCCACTAACACAAATACCAGTAATTATTATCCAGTTTTCTGCAATAAAGGAATTATTACCGAAAGAAGTGCAGAACATTTTTGAGAAATATAAAGAGAACGACTTGCATGTTATTTCAGAAATTATGGTTGAGAATGTTACAAAAATGAAGTTTAGACTGATACCATTTAAATCTTTAGGGAAAGAAAATGGCATGCTAATAGGATTTAAGCCTGACAATGTCATAATTAAAGACGATGAAGATAAATCATTTTGTGAGATTATTGTTGGAATTTACAATAATAATCTTTCAAATGATGACAAATATGTTGCCTTACTTCATCCCGAGATGTTTACACAAAAGGAGGTAGTTTAAGTGGGAAAGGTTATAAATAAGATAAAACTTATTATCAGAATAAATATTATTAGGATACAGAAAAAGCTTAAATTATATGATGAAGGAGAAATCTTTTATATTGGAGGGAGCGAGGTACTTCCACCACCCCTAACTCCAGATGAAGAAATTTTTTTAGTATCAAAGCTTGAAGAAGATGAAACAATAAGAACTATTTTAATAGAAAGAAACCTTAGGCTTGTAGTATATATTGCTAGAAAATTTGAAAATACAGGAATAGGAGTAGAGGATTTAGTTTCAATAGGAACAATAGGTTTGATTAAGGCAGTAAATACATTTAAACCTGATAAGAAAATTAAGTTGGCTACATATGCTTCAAAATGTATAGAAAATGAAATTCTTATGTATCTAAGAAGAAATAGTAGATTTAAAGCTGAAATATCATTTGATGAACCTTTAAATATTGATTGGGATGGAAATGAGCTATTGCTGTCAGATATAATGGGAACAGAAAATGATGTGATATTCAAGTGTTTAGAGGAAGAAATAGATAAGGATTTATTAGATCAGGCAATCTGCAAGCTTACAGTTCGTGAAAAAAAGATTATGGAACTTAGGTTTGGACTTGAAAACGGGGAGGAGAAAACGCAAAAAGAAGTAGCTGATCTCTTAGGTATTTCTCAATCATATATATCTAGACTTGAAAAGAGAATTATAAAAAGATTGAAGAAAGAAATAAATAAAATGATTTAGAATGATAAAAAAACTGCTTATGATTCTTCACTGATGTTCAGAACTGTGCGACTTTTGCTCTGAATGAAATGAAGGATCTTTTTTTAAAATAATTAACTTAATCTATTTACATTAATTGTTGAATAATATGACTTAAAGTAGGCAATAATTTTTATGTAAAAGGGGCAAAACATCTAGAAAGGAATGAACTATTCATATGCATATAAATAAAGTTGAAATATGCGGAGTAAACACCTCTGAATTACCTGTCCTTACTAATAGTGAAATGAGAGTTCTATTTGATAAAATACATGCAGGAGACATGAGTGCAAGAGAAGAGTTTGTAAAAGGAAATCTAAGACTAGTTTTAAGTGTTATACAAAGATTTAGTAAAAGAGGCGAGCATGTTGATGATTTATTCCAAGTAGGTTGTATAGGGCTGATAAAAGCAATAGATAATTTTGACCTATCACAAAACGTTAGGTTTTCAACATATGCAGTTCCAATGATTATTGGTGAAATAAGAAGATATTTACGAGATAATAATTCGATAAGAGTCAGTAGATCCTTAAGGGACACTGCATATAAGGCACTTCAAGCAAGAGACCACTTAATAAATAAAAATTCCAAAGAGCCGACTATAACTGAAATTGCTGAGGCCTTAGGTCTGCCAAAAGAAGAAGTGGTTTTTGCATTAGATGCTATTCAAGATCCGATTTCATTGTTTGAGCCTATATACCATGATAGTGGTGATACAATATTTGTAATGGATCAGGTTAGTGATGAAAAAAGCGAAGACGAAACTTGGTTGGAGGAGATAGCTTTGAGAGAAGCCATAAGAAAGTTAAATGATAGAGAAAAACTAATACTTAATCTAAGATTTTATGAAGGTAAGACTCAGATGGAGGTCGCAGAAGAGATTGGAATATCCCAGGCTCAAGTATCTAGACTAGAAAAAACTGCATTGAAACACATGAGAAAATTAATATAAAAAGTATTCTTACTATAAGTTTACCATTGTTTCAAGATTAAATATTAGGAATAATACTATAGACTCAAATAGTATATATATAGTATATAAATATTTAGAAGAAGGTGAAACAATGGTAAAGACTACAGATTTACGTGAAAAGGAAGTAATCAATGTAAGAGATGGAACAAGAATAGGATTTATATGTGACCTAGAAGTAAATTTAGATAAGGGAACAATTGAAGCGATTGTATTACCTGGGCCTGGAAGAATACTGGGTTTATTCGGGAAAAATCAAGATTATGTTGTAATGTGGCAAAATATAGTTAGAATAGGATCAGATGTTATTCTAGTAGATCTTAATGCAAGTACTGAAGATTATATTTTCAACGGAGCAGCAAATAGAGAAGCATAGAATTAATCAAGAATAGGGTATGTTTAGAAGTAGACAATAAGAAATATATGTAATATAATTTAATTTATACTATAGCTTATTTGGAGGGAGAAAAATGAAATGCCCCTATTGTGATTTTTATGATTCTAAGGTAATTGATTCTAGGCCTACTGATGAAGGACAAGCTATTCGCAGGAGAAGAGAATGTACTAAATGCAATAAAAGATTTACTACATATGAAAAAATAGAAGATATACCTCTTGTATTGATTAAAAAAGATGGAAATAGACAGTCATATAATAGGAACAAACTCTTAAATGGAATAATAAGAGCCTGTGAAAAAAGACCAGTATCTATGAAGGCTATAGAGAATATGGTTGATGAAATTGAAAAATCTTTATTCAATTCCATGGAAAGAGAGATAACAACGGATCATATTGGTCAAATGGTAATGAATAGACTAAAAAATACAGATGAAGTAGCTTATGTTAGATTCGCATCAGTATATAGACAGTTTAAGGATTTGAATACCTTTATGGATGAACTTAAGAAAATTCTTGATGAGAAATAGGACTCTATTGAGTCCTTTTCAAATGTTCGTTTTTGCTACCACATGCTTCTTATATTTTTATAAAGATAGAATTAAAGAGGTGATACTGTGCATGTAAGTTTGGGTTTTGAATTAAGACAAATAAATGATCTAGAATATTATATCATACCTAGCTTTGAAAAAACTGGGCTTGTTACTCATGGTTTTACTACTAGAATAGGTGGCATTAGTACTGAGCCCTTTGATACTCTAAATCTAGGCTTAAAGACAGGGGAAAAAGAAGAAAATATACTTGGCAACTTTAATAAATTTTCTGAGACTTTTGATGTTCCTTTAGAAAAAATGGTACTGTCAGATCAAGTACATGGTACAAACATAAGGATAATAACAGGTCAAGATGGAGGTAAGGGTTTAACTAAACCCATGGATTACAAGGAGATTGATGGGCTTGTGACTAATGTTAAGGGACTCATGCTTTTAACCTTCTATGCAGATTGTGTTCCCTTATTTTTCTTTGATAAAATTAAGAGCGTAGTTGGGGTTGCGCACGCAGGATGGAAGGGTACTGTAGCAAGAATAGGAGAAAAGATGATTAATATAATGATAGATACCTATGACTCAAATCCAGGAGATATATTAGTAGGTATAGGCCCCTCAATTGGATCGTGCTGTTACTCAGTTAGAAAAGATGTGCACCACAGATTTAATGAAAGTGTATTAGCTGCTGAAGAAATACTCATAAAAGAATCTACAGATAAATGGAAACTAGATTTATGGAATGCAAATAGAAAGATATTAGAGGAAAACGGAGTGTTAAGTAGAAATATAACTATATCTGATTTGTGCACTAGCTGTAATAACCAAAAATTCTTTTCTTATAGAAAAGAAAAAGGTATAACTGGGAGAATGTCTGCCTTTATACAGCTTATATAGACTAGTATAGAAAAAGGAATGATAATATGAGATCTCATGAGTTGGAAAAGTTTTTACTGCAAAAAATTTTGCAGCATATAGATGTAGGAATTCATGTTGTAGATGTTGAGGGTAAAACTATATTTTACAATGAATCCATGGCAAGACTTGAAGGGATTGAAAGAGAAAAGGTTATTAACAGGCAACTATTGGAGATATTTCCTAGTTTAAATGAGCATACAAGCACTTTATTAAGTGTAGTTAATACTGGACAAAAGATATTCGACAGAACTCAAACATATTTAAACTATAAGGGTGAAAAAATTACCACTATTAATACAACTATTCCTATAAAAAAAGACAAGACTATTCTAGGAGCTCTAGAAATAGCAAGAAATGTTACAAACATTCAAAAGCTTTCAGAGCAACTGGTAGATTTACAAGCAGAGTTAATTGGAGACCAGGAGAAAGAACTCTCATATATGAGCAATAAATATAGATTTGAAGATTTAATAGGATATAATGAAAGCTTTGTGAGAGCTATAGACATAGCAAGAAAGGCAAAGGATTCATCCTCTAGTGTGCTTATTTATGGAGAAACTGGTTCTGGGAAAGAAATTTTTGCTCAAAGTATACATTATGATGGTAGTAGAAAAAACAAGCATTTTATAGGTCAAAACTGTGCGGCCTTACCGGAGTCCTTATTAGAAGGAATATTGTTTGGTACAGTAAAAGGTAGCTTTACTGGTGCAGTAGATAGACCTGGATTGTTTGAACAGGCAAACGGAGGGACCTTATTATTAGACGAAATAAATTCAATGGGTATTTTTTTACAAGCAAAGCTTCTTAGAGTCCTACAAGAAGGCTACATTAGAAGGGTAGGGGGATTAAAAGAGATTCCTATAGATGTAAGAATAATAGCTACAACTAATGAAGACCCTATTGAATCCATTAATAAAGGGACTGTTCGAAAAGACTTATACTATAGGCTTAACGTAATATCCATTAAGGTTCCGCCTCTTAGAGAAAGAAAAGATGATATTAAACTCTTATGCGCACATTTTATTAAAAGTTATAATAAAGTTTTCAATAAGGATGTTTGGGTCATATCTCAGGATATGATGCAAGAATTTAAGAAGCATTCTTGGCCTGGAAATGTTCGTGAATTGGAGAATCTTATTGAGGGTGCTATGAATCTAATTCCTAATGATGAGCATGTTTTGAAATCTGAACATTTTTATGGATTCAATCCTAGTATTATAAATGATGAATCTAATTATAATGACATTGTTCATTCTCAAAAGCCATTATCTGAAATAATAGATGCTGTAGAGAGAAAATTAATACAAAAATCTCTTGATAAAGCTGGATATAATATTTCTGAAGCTGCAAGAATCTTGGGAATAAAGAGGCAAACTCTACAGCATAAAATTAAAAAATATGAAATACCCTTATAACCGCAAATGATTTTGCATATACCTGCAAAATTGTTTGCGGTATTTTATTTTTTTATAACTTTTTTTTTAACTATTATAATTATAAAGGCTCAGGTCTTAGCTTTGTCAATTACACTTTTATTGGCAAGAATATTGCAATATATAATAATGAATTCTTATGTCAATTAAATATTAACAATACTTTGGAGGTGCATTTATGAATAATATTAAAGTAGTTATTTGGGGTTTTGGTGCTATGGGAAGTGGGATGGCAAAGATGCTACTTAAGAAAAAAGGAGTAGACATTGTTGGAGTTTGTGACATGAGTCCAAACAAAGTAAACAAAAGTATATATGAAGTATTAGACATCGAAAGAGAAGGTAGACCAGAGGTTATTATTAATGGGAATATAGAAGAAGTTTTAACTGAAAAATGCTGTGATATTTGTCTATGCGCTACTGATTCCTTTACTAAAAATGCATTTCCTAAACTGAAATATGTATTAGAAAAGAAGGTAAATGTAATATCAACAGCAGAAGAAATGGCTTTTCCATATGCGGGGAGCCCAGAACTGGCTAAGGAACTTGATAATATAGCCAAGGAAAACGGTGTCACAATATTAGGTACTGGAATAAATCCAGGATTAATTATGGACTTATTAGTAGTATGTTTAACGGGGTGCATGATTGACGTAGATCACATAGAGGCAAAAAGAGTAAATAGTTTATCCCCATTTGGACCTGCTGTAATGGAAGAGCAAGGAGTCGGGTTAACTGTTGAAGTTTTTGAAAAAGGTGTTAAAGATGGCACATTAGCAGGACATGTTGGTTTCCCAGAGTCCATTCAAATGATTGCTAAGGCTATAGGATGGGACATTGAAAAAATCCAACAACAGATGAAACCTATAGTTACAAGCGTTGATAGGAAATCACCTTTTGGATTTGCTAAGGCAGGAGATGTGGCAGGTGTAAATATGACAGGCCAAGGATATGTAAATGGAGAAGTTAAGATAGATATGATACATCCACAACAAATAGAACCAGAAATGGAAGGGACCTATACAGGAGACTACATAACAATAAAAGGAACTCCTGAAGTAAATATGTCTATAAAACCAGAAGTAGAAGGTGGGTTAGGGACTATTGCTATGTGCGTTAATATGATTCCTCATGTTATTAACTCAGTCTCAGGATTAAAGACTATGATAGATTTACCAGTGCCAAGAGCAATTATGGGAGATATGAGAGATTTAATAAGAAGGTAGGGTGAATAAAGTGGAATATGTTAAAAAAGGTGATTGGGTAAGGATACATAATATTGTATTAACTCCTGACCATAGAGCAACACAAGTGCCAGAAGATACTAGAAAAGTTCCTCTTGAATTATGGACTAAAGGTTTTCTTCTTGATGGTGAGGCTAAGATAGGAGATAACGTAAAAATAGAGACCTATATTGGAAGAACAGTATCTGGAAAGCTAATAGAGATTAATCCTAATTATGAGCATGATTTTGGAGAATGTATTCCAGAACTACTTTATATAGGTAGACAGTTAAGGGGCATTCTTGAGGGTGGTGAAAATAATGAATAGAGATATAAGCTATGATGCAGTCATTGCAAGAAAGAAAGATATAATGAAGCAGGCAATAGGTATAGACTATGATGAATTTGAAACTGGTGGAATAGCCTTTGATTACGAAAGAATGATGAGGGAAACAGGCTATACATTACAAGAAATGCAAGAAATACAAAGGGAAACTGGGATAGGCAATACTCCAATTCTTGAGCTTAAGAATTTAACAAATCTAGCTAGACAATTAGCGTCTAAAGGAAAGGGAGCAAGAATATTTATTAAGGATGAAGCTTCAAATCCGTCTGGTAGCTTTAAAGCTAGAAGAGCTGCAATAAGTGTATATCATGCTAAAAAACTAGGTTATAAAGGCGTAATAGCTGCTACAAGTGGCAATTATGGTGCTGGAGTAGCTAGTCAAGCTGCAATGAGAGGGCTTAAATGTATTGTAGTTCAAGAGTGCTATGACTCAAGGGGAGTTGGGCAACCTGAAATAATTGAGAAAGCAAGAAAATGTGAAGCCTTAGGAGCAGAGGTTGTTCAATTATCTGTAGGTCCAGAACTTTTTTATACATTCTTGAGGTTATTAGAAGATACTGGGTATTTTAACGCATCTTTGTATACTCCTTTTGGTATTGCTGGTGTGGAGACACTGGGCTATGAAATTGCCATGCAGTTCAGGGAGAGAGAAGGAAGAGACCCTGATGTAGTAGTGGCAACAAATGCTGGGGGTGGAAATTTAACTGGGACTGCTAGGGGACTTATTAAAGCAGGCGCACTTAATACACAAATTGTTGGCGCCAGTGTAAATTTAAAAGGTTTACATATGGCTAGTGATAAGCAGTTTAACAGAAAGTCATTTACTACTGGACATACAGGTTTTGGAATACCATTTTCTACTTGGCCAGACCGTTCAGATGTCCCACGCTCAGCAGGGAGACCTCTAAGATACCTAGATAGGTATGTTACAGTAAGTCAGGGAGAAGTATTCTATATGACAGAGGCTTTAGCTCAAATAGAAGGAATAGAAAGAGGTCCTGCAGGTAATACATCTTTGGCGGCAGCGTTTTCTATTGCACAGGAATTAGATCAAGAGCAAATTATATTAGTGCAAGAAACTGAGTACACAGGTGCAGGAAAGCATATACAGCCTCAGCTTACTTTTGCTAGGGATAATGGAATACAGATTATTATTGGAAACCCTGAAGCTGAAATACCTGGTGAAAATATCATATTACCTGAACATCCAGGTCTGATAAAAGTAAAAGATTTAGACTTAGACAAACTTAGAAAATCCTATATTAATAATTGTGTAGATATAATGGGTAACAAGTCTTTTTCTAATGAAGACATTAAGTTTTTAGCTGAAGATAGTAAATCAAGTATTGAGTTTGTTATTAATACATTAAAAGAATTAGGAATAACTTTATAATTTGGAGGTGTGGCTATGAAAAGGAAAGATGATTTTGAAGCAAGAAGACAACATTTAATAAGTCTATCTGAAGAACAGTTAGAAGCGAGATTTTGGGAATTAGCTGAGAAAATAGTTGATCCATTAGTAGATTTGGCTTATAAACAAACTAGTCCTTCAATTGAAAGATCAGTCTTATTGAGAATGGGTTTTTCAAGCTTGGAGTCTACTGCAATTGTTAATGGAACTATAGATAGAGGACTACTAGGAAAAGGAGCAGGACACTTAGTATACAGATTATCTAAAGAGTACAATATTAGTATTAGAGAAGCAGGATTAAAACTGGCAGCAGGTCATATGTGGGATGAAGTTATGAAGACATTAGCTGGAGGTGAGCTGTAATGAAGTTAAAACCCAACGAAAAATTAAATGTCACTAGCATATTAGAAAATCTTGAAAGCTATAGACCTAGAAGAAGAGGTTGGCATTGGAGAGAGGGTGTAGGTCAAAAAAGAGAAATAGGGAAGTTCGAATATTATGATACATCTGAGAATCTAAATCAGAGTCAACCTTTACCTTCAGCTCATTATTTTGACGATATTGACCCACAGCCTGATTCAGTTATTACTACTGAAATCGCATCAGGGAGATTTGAAGATGATATTAGAAGAATGAGAATGGCAGCATGGCACGGAGCAGATCATTTAATGGTTATTAGAACTGCTGGTCAAAGCCATTTTGATGGTCTAATAGAAGGAACTCCTCAAGGTATAGGAGGTATTCCTATTACTAGAAAGCAAGTCAGAGCACAGAGAAAAGCTCTTGACTTAATCGAAGACGAAGTTGGAAGACCAATTAATTATCATTCCTATGTAAGTGGAGTGGCTGGTCCTGAAATAGCAGTTATGTTTGCAGAAGAAGGAGTAAATGGGGCTCACCAGGACCCACAATATAATGTTTTATATAGAAATATTAATATGATTAGATCCTATGTAGATGCTGCAGTTGCTAAAAAAATAATGACCTGGTCAGATATGGCTCAGATAGACGGAGCACACAATGCAAATGCAACCGCAAGAGAAGCATGGAAGGTTATGCCTGAACTTATGGTGCAGCATGCTATTAACTCCATGTATTCAGTAAAAATTGGCATGAAAAAAGAAAATATATGTCTTTCAACAGTACCACCCACAGCTCCACCAGCACCTTGTATGAGAATTGACTTGCCCTATGCAGTTGCATTAAGAGAATTATTTAAAGAATACAAAATGAGAGCACAACAAAATACAAAGTATATGGGTTCTTCAACCAGAGAAGCTACTGTAACACATACTCTTAACCTATTGATTTCAAAACTTACTAGAGCAGATATTCAATCTACTATAACTCCTGATGAAGGAAGAAACGTTCCATGGCATATATATAATATAGAAGGAAGTAATACTGCAAAACAAGCTCTTGTAGGTATGGATGGTCTTACTGAAATGGTTGGAATTAAAAGAGATAGTGGAGAATTAGCAGATAAGGTCAGAGAATTAAAAGAAAGAGCAATATTATTTATGGAAGAAATGCTTGAGGTTGGTGGATACTTTAGTGCAGTAGAAGAAGGATTCTTTGTTGACTCTGGATATTATCCAGAGAGAAATGGAGACGGCATTGTTAGAAAAATAGATGGAGGTATAGGTGTAGGAACTGTATATGAAAGAGAAGATGATTACATGGCTCCAGTTACTGCTCATTTTGGTTATAATAATATAGCCCAATATGATAAGGATGTAGTTGATAATCCTGCAACTCTCATTGGAGGATGTACACTTGAAGCACCGGACAAGATTATATATATAGATGAATTAGATGAAACAGACAATGTAAATGTAAGAATGGAAGAGACAAAAGAGTTAAGAGAAACTACAAAGATAAAACCAGAAATGGAATGGCAGGGTGATGGAATAATTCAGATAACACTATTCCTTCCAACTGACGAAAGAACTGCTGAATTTGCTGCTATTGAAATTGGTAAAAACTTAGGACTTGAAGATGTGGAAGTTATCCACAAGGAGATAATGCAAGCTTCTGAAGGTACAAGAATAGAATTGAAGGGTAAAGTAGCATTTACAATAGACACAAGCAAACTTATAATACCACCAAAGCCAGAAATTATGTCAGATGATGAAATAAGAAAAGAGATTGAAAAGAATCCGATGAAAATAGTAGCAGGAACAGTAGGTGAAGATGAGCATTCAGTAGGATTAAGAGAAATAATAGATATTAAGCATGGAGGGATAGAAGGGTTTGGTATAGAGTGTCATTATCTTGGAACATCAGTATCTGTTGAAAAGCTAATAGATGCCGCTATAGAATTAAATGCAGATGCTATACTTGCATCAACGATTATTAGCCATGACGATATCCATTACAGAAACATGAAAAGGATTCACGAGCTATGTGTTGAAAAGGGAATAAGAGATAAAGTAATTTTAGCTTGTGGTGGGACTCAGGTATCTAATGAGTTAGCTATAGAACAAGGGATAGACGCTGGATTTGGAAGAGGTACAAAAGGAGTTCATGTAGCAACCTTTCTTGTTAAGAAAAGAAGTGAAATGTTGAATGAAAATTAATGTTTTAGTAGCTGAAATAGGTAGCACTACAACAGTAATTAACGCTTTTAATGGTATATTTGATACTTGCCCTACATTTGTAGGGCAGGGTCAAGCTCCTACAAGTGTGGGAGAGGGGGATGTTAATATAGGTCTTAGAGCAGCAATTATAGATTTAAGTGAAAGTATTAAGGTAACTAGCTTAGAATACGATGACCTTATGTCTACTAGTAGTGCTGCAGGGGGATTACGGATGACTGTACATGGTCTAGTATATGACATGACAGTAAGGGCAGCAAAAGAAGCTGCCTTAGGTGCAGGCGCAAATATTCATATGATTACTGCAGGGAAGATGAGGAAAACGGATTTAAATAAGCTTAAAGAGATTAATCCTAGTATTATTTTGATTGCTGGGGGAGTAGATTATGGTGAACGGGACACAGCTCTTTATAATGCGGAACTAATTAGCGGGTTAAATCTTGATATACCAGTGATTTATGCAGGAAATATTGAAAATAGAGAAGAAATTAAGGAAGTATTTCAGAATATTCATTCAAAGCTTTACATAGTAGATAATGTTTATCCAAAAATTGACCAGCTGAATATTGAACCAACAAGGAAGGTTATACAAGAAGTATTTGAAGAGCATATAGTACATGCCCCTGGTATGGGGAAGGTAAGAGAAATGGTACGAGGGCCGATTATGCCCACACCTGGTGCTGTTATGTTGGGGACCAAACTGTTAAAAGAAGAACTGGGGGATGTTCTAGTTTTAGATGTTGGAGGTGCTACGACTGATGTTCATTCTGTCACAGAAGGTAGTGATGAGATAAACAGATTACTTGTAAGTCCGGAACCAATATCAAAAAGGACGGTAGAGGGCGACCTTGGTGTATACGTTAATCAAAAGAATATAGTAGATAAAATTGGGATAGAGAACTTGGCTATTAAACTAGGTATTAGTACGGAAGAATTAAATAATCTAGTTAAAATCCAAAAGCCTATTCCGGTATCTAATATAGAAAAGAGGTTAATTGAAGAATTGACTCTTGAGGCTGTAATAACAGCAGTAAAGAGACATGCTGGAAAACTAAGAGATCTATATGGACCAAATGGAAAGAAAACCATAGCAGAAGGGAAGGATTTAACTAATATTAGGTATATAGTTGGTACTGGGGGAGCACTGACTAGACTACCTAATAGAGTAGAAATTCTGAAGAGTATTGCATTAAGCAATAAAGGCAACGAGTTATTACCAAACAAAGAAGCACAAATTTTGGTTGACAATAATTATATTATGGCTTCTATAGGAGTTTTATCAGAGAAGTATCCAGAGGCTGCAATAAAACTCTTAAAGAATAGCTTAGAGGTAGAGTAGGGGCGGCCAATGGTCGCCTGTTTCATAACTTGCAAAAACATAAAATAGGAGGGAGCAAATGTATCCTAGAGTCGAAATAACCTTAGATAAATTAAGACATAATGCAAAAAGGCTAATAGGTTTATGTAATAAGAACGGTATTAAGGTAGCTGCTGTAACAAAAGTATTTTGTGGGATGCCAGAGATAGCCAAAATTCTAGTAGAATCTGGTGCTTCTGTACTAGCAGATTCTAGAATAGAAAACCTTAAACGTATGCAATCAATTGAGGTCCCCAAACTTCTACTTAGGTTGCCTATGATTAGCCAAGCTAACCAAGTAGTAGAGTTTGCAGACATATCATTAAATTCGGAGCTAGAAACCATAAAATCACTTTCGCAAATGGCTATTGATAAGTTAAAAGTCCACAACATTATTTTAATGATAGACTTAGGAGATTTAAGAGAGGGTATAATAGATGAAGAAGAAGTATTAAGCACTGTAAGAGAGATTTTAAAATTAGAAGGTATAAATTTATTAGGTATTGGTACAAATCTTACCTGTTATGGAGGAGTAATACCCAAGCAAGAAAACCTAAGACATTTAGTTAGCCTAAGAGAAAAGATAGAAAAAGAATTTACTTTAAAGCTGGAAGTAGTTTCAGGCGGAAACTCCAGCAGTTTGTATCTTCTAGAAGGCGAAGTAGGTATACCAAAAGGAATTAATCAACTTAGATTAGGGGAGTCCATAGTTCTAGGAAGAGAAACTGCATACGGAGATATTATACACGATACCTATGAAGATTGTTTTAGATTAGTAGTTGAAATTATCGAAATAAAGCATAAGCCTTCAATGCCTATAGGAGAAATTGGAATGGATGCTTTTGGCAATAAACCAGTTTTTCAAGATAAAGGTATAAGAAAAAGGGCAATATGTGCTGTGGGTAAACAAGATGTAAGTATAGAAAACATAGTCCCTGAGGATAAAAAAATAACTATTTTTGGAGGTAGTAGCGATCATTTGATAATTGATGTCACTGATAGCTTGAAAAATTATAAAGTAGGAAGTAAAGTGTACTTTAAGCTAAACTACGGAGGAATATTAAGCACATCTACTTCAGAATATGTAAATAAGGTATTTATCTAATAGAAGTTTCGAAATTCAACCTTCACTAAGAAATTTTACATTTATTCTTTTAATTTATATAAGATTATAATATAATTAGGTTAATAAGGGAGGTTGATGGAATGCTAACTACTGAACAAAAGCTACTATGTGCATTAGCCCATCTTGGTATATTTGTTGGGATACCAATAATTGCCCCGATAATAGCTCTATTAGTCTCAAGCGATGACTTTGTGAAGACGCAAGCAAAAGAGGCTCTAGGTTTTCAAATTATGATGGCTGCTGCAAGTATTATATCAGGTATATTAATATTTGCACTAATAGGAATACCATTATTAATAGCTGTTGGAATAGCAACTGTAATTTTTCCAATACTAGCAATAATAAAAGTTATAGATGGAGTTGATTACTCTTATCCTATATCAGGTTCTATAGTAAGAAAAATTTAAGAACTATAATTTTACAAGAAACCTTCTCCATATGAGTAACTATGTGGAGAGTTTTTTTAAGGAGAGAAACTATATGGATTTAATTCAATTAAGTGCTGAAATGAATATGAAAAAATCGGCACCTTTAGCAGATAGAATGCGGCCTAATACTCTTGATGAGTTTATTGGACAGGAACATATTATTGGAAAAGGAAAACTTCTTTATAGAGGAATTATAGCAGATAAGTTGAGTTCTGTAATTTTCTATGGTCCACCTGGCACAGGAAAAACAACCCTAGCAAAAATAATCGCCAATTCTACTAAGAAAAATTTTGAAAAGTTAAATGCAGTCACATCAGGTATAAAAGACATAAGGGAAGTAATAGATAGGAGTAAAGAAATAGTAGGCATGTATAACAAGAGAACAATACTTTTCATCGATGAAATTCATAGATTTAATAAAAGTCAGCAGGATGCTCTTTTACCATATGTAGAAAATGGAACACTAATACTTATAGGTGCAACAACTGAAAATCCATTTTTTGAGGTAAATAAGGCGCTTATATCAAGATCTATGGTTTTTAAGCTTGAGCCATTAAATTATGAACATATCCGCTTAATACTGATTAAAGCAATAAACGATATAGACAAAGGGCTAGGAGAATTTAACATCGAAATCTCAGATGATGCTTTAGAACATTTAATTAGGGTTTCAAATGGAGATGCAAGAATTGCACTAAATGGATTGGAACTTGGAGTCTTAACTACTCCACCTGATTTAAATGGTACCGTAAAAATAACCCTAAATATAATAGAAGAATGTATACAAAAAAGAGCTATTCGATATGAAAAAAATGGTGATGAGCATTACGATATTATTTCAGCTTTTATTAAAAGTATGAGAGGCTCAGACCCAGATGCTACTTTATACTGGCTAGCTAAAATGATTTATGCTGGAGAAGATCCAAAGTTCATTGCAAGGAGAATAATTATATGTGCTTCTGAGGATGTGGGTAATGCTGATCCTCAAGCTATGACTTTAGCAGTTTCTGCATTTCAAGCCATAAATACAATAGGTATGCCTGAAGGGAGAATCCCACTTGCACAGGCTGCTGTATACGTTGCATGTGCTCCTAAAAGCAATGCATCCTATCTAGGAATAAATAAAGCCCTAGAAGATATTGAAAAAGGTAAAATGGGACAGGTGCCAAATAATCTCAGAGACTCAACAAGTAAAAAAATGGAGGATAAGTATATTATTAATCCTGAACAGAACAGTAAGGATTATCTATATCCTCATAATTATCCTGATGCGTATATTCCACAACAGTATTTGCCTGATGAATTTATGGACGTTAAGTACTATAATCCTACAGAAAATGGGCATGAGAAGATTATAAAAGATAGGCTAGATAAGCTACATAATAAGTAAGACTATATAGGTTAATTACTGGACTTTATCAGGTATAGTGAACGCAATTATGCGTTCTTGTTTATTTTTTGACATATTGTAACTAAATGATTACTTTAGAATATTATAAATAATAGAAAGTATTTTTGGTAGATTTATGCATTGAAAGAGGTGAGAAAATGGTAAATGTAAAGGCTGAATATCCAGAAGATCACAAATCAATCAATAACAATCTAAAATTTATACATAAAGAACAGGATTTTTTCCCTGAAGTAAAAGAGTTTAAAATAACAAAGCGGGAAGAAGAGTATTTAGCAAAATGTACAAATACAGAGGTAGATATTATAGCTTTAACATCTGGAGTTGTAGCTAAGATTCCAGTAGTTCTTGCTGCTCTAACAGTGCAAATTAATGTAAGTTCATTAATTGAACTTTCAAAACCTATATTTCAGATAAAAGAGATAATAAAGAAGGCAAATATTGACCAATGTACGTTAATGCAATATTCAAATACACTTTTCATTAAAGGTTATATTAATAAGGATATTAGCTACTACACTGTCTCAACCTTTAAAGAAAAAGAAATATGGGGAGAAGTTCAAAGTTTAGCTGTGAAAGTCCCATTTTCATGTACAACTCATGTTAATTATAATATTCTTAAGCCAGAAGAAACAATAAAAAGTACCATAAAGGAATCTAACTATATTGTAAATAATGATAACACAAAAAATGATATGGAAGCTGATGAGGGTGTTTTTGGAAAAATTAGTTACGAGGAATCTAATCTTATTAATCAAGTTGTGACTGAATATTATAATGAATTGCCATATTGTGAGATTGTAAGTAGCACAATAGTAGAGACTGAAAGTTTTCTAGAGACTAATAGTATTCAAAAAAACTTAGAACAAAGAGAGAGGATTTACGCAATTGAAGGTGAGGGAATTATCAATTTAAAAATTAGAGTATTGCAAAAGAGGTTAGTTTCTATACCCAAGATATGAAAAAATGCGAGGCTAGTCCACTTTCTGAAATAGAAAGGTAAAAGACATCATAAAATTTATAAAACTGTTGTAACTAAAACAAATTGTATGAATAGTATGTATTAGGAAATGAGGCAGAATAAAAAACCTCATAACCAGAAAAAGTTTTGAGGAGGCGAACAAATGTCATATTTAGCCAACAACCAGTTTGGCGCTAAAGTAAGCTACGGTAAACAAGAGATAAATAGTGCGTGTAAGCCTGGAAAGTCTGTATGTGCTGATGTTCATGCAACAACACTAGTAGATGCTGTAAATAATCCTGTAGGTTTAGCTCCTATAACAAGCGGTGTAGTAGCTAAAATACCAGTTGTTTTAGCAGAGCTTACTGTTCAAGTAAACATTGATTCGATAAATGAATTACCAGAGCCAGCTATAGAAATTAAGAAAATAAAGAAACATTTGAAGATTACTCAATGTCTATTATTACAAAACACTAATATGTTATTTGTAAAAGGCTTTGTTAGAAAAAATATCGAGTATGCTACACTAGGTTGCTCAAATGCAAAAGGTATATGTGGAGATATTAAGCATTGCACAATAGATGTTCCATTTAAATTCACAACTCCAATTGAGTTCAACGGAATAGCACCTGCTCCTGTAAGAAATAGAGCTGAGGCAGAGTTTGAATACTTTAGAGAAAGAGACATATTTGGACCTGATTTTGCAGATAAAGATAGACTATTATCAGGTGACCTTTCTGAATTTAATCAAACAACAACTGAGTACTTTAATGAATTACCTTTCTGTGAGTTAATTAGTAGTAGAATAGTAGAGTTCGATGAATATCTAAATCCAACCAAACCTCATAAAGCTACAGTTCCATTTGAAGAAAGAATTTTTAATCGTATAGAAGAAAAAGTGGTAATCTATATAACCTTAAAATTACTACAAAAACGCCAAGTAGCTATTGGGGCAGTAGCTGGCACTACATGCCCACAAGATTGCTAGTAAGTAGAGTTAACTAATATTGTTTTATTTTAAACATCTGGGTTTTGAACCCAGATGTTTTTTGGCTAAGATATCAAGGTACAAAAGCTTTTCAATATTATCCTATGTTAGAATAATAATAGTGTGAATGATTATTCTATTATTGTACAATTTTTTTGATTCTCTTATAATATCAAAATTTTTTTTGTTTATAGAATATAACTTAATACTTTGCCTTATACAGTCGCAAGTGTCTCCTCTTAAAATATGTTTTATTTAGTTACAGAATAATTAGTCAAATAACAGGAAAACTAAAATATATGTACTTTCAATTACAATTCGTAGCTCCATAATATGACAAAATTGTATGGTTAAAATGAATTAAATAATATTTGACAAAAATATTCATAAGCATTATAATACTAGTAAATAAAACAAATTAAAGACTATGAAGAGAAGAGTAGGTATAGAAGGTAATTATAGAGAGCTGACTATGGTGGAATGTTGGTATGAAATCTATATTGAAGAACATCTCAGAGTCTCTAACCGAAATCATATGAGAGTAGACTTAGACGGGTTCGCACCGTTACTAGCGGGCAGTATTAGTATAGTACTGTAAATGAGTTGGTCATGTAATATGACAATTAGGGTGGTACCACGAAAAGATAGTCTTTCGTCCCTTTATAGGGAGGATAGGCTTTTTTTATTGTTTAAAATTATATTAAAATATAAAATTAGGAGGAGGATATGTCGTGACCTATACTTTAGTGAAGGATATTTACAGAAATCAACAGGTATACTTAGGAAAGACTATTAAAGTTGCAGGGTGGATAAGAACAATAAGAAGCTCAAAGGCCTTTGGATTTATTGAAATAAACGATGGTAGCTTCTTTAAGAATATTCAAATAGTATTTGATGATGCTTTAGATAACTTTGAAGAGATATCTAAATTTTCAATAAGTTCTGCTTTAATAATAGAAGGAATATTAGTTGAAACCCCTAATGCAAAGCAGCCTTTTGAGATTAAAGCTAAAAAAATTGAGCTTGAAGGAGAGTCAAGTTCAGATTTCCCATTGCAGAAAAAAAGACATGGTATGGAGTATTTGAGAACAATTGCTCATTTGAGACCAAGAAGCAACACTTTTTCGTCAGTGTTCAGAGTGAGATCTATAGCAGCCTATGCTATTCACAAGTTTTTCCAAGATAGAGGGTTTGTTTATGTACAAACTCCCATTATTACTGGAAGCGATGCTGAGGGAGCAGGAGAAATGTTTAGGGTTTCTACTTTAGACATGTTAAATGTACCTAAAGATAAAGATGAAAAGATAGATTTTAAAGAAGATTTTTTTGGCAAAGAAACAAGCTTGACAGTAAGTGGACAGCTTGAAGCTGAATGCTATGCTCTAGCTTTTAGAAATGTTTATACATTTGGGCCTACTTTTAGGGCTGAAAACTCAAATACTGCAAGACATGCAGCAGAGTTCTGGATGGTAGAGCCAGAAATTGCATTTGCAGATTTAGAAGATGATATGGAATTAGCAGAGGACATGCTAAAATATATTATTAAATATGTTTTGGAAAATGCTCCTGAAGAGATGGAATTCTTTAATTCCTTTATAGAAAAAGGATTAATTGATAAGCTTAACAATATAGTAAACTCAGATTTTGGAAGTATTACCTATACAGAAGCAGTAGAAATATTATCGAAGGTAAAGGGAAAATTCGAATATCCTGTTGATTGGGGATGTGACCTACAAACAGAGCATGAGAGATATTTAACTGAGGAAGTATTTAAAAAGCCAGTGTTCGTTACAAACTATCCAAAGGACATAAAAGCATTTTATATGAGAGTAAATGATGATGACAAAACTGTTGCAGCTATGGACTTATTAGTTCCTGGTATTGGTGAGATAATTGGAGGAAGTCAAAGAGAAGAAAGACTTGATGTATTAGAGAAGCGAATGAAAGAAATGGAACTAGACCTTGAAGAATACTGGTGGTATTTAGAGTTAAGAAAATATGGTGGAACCAGACATGCTGGTTTTGGATTAGGCTTTGAAAGAGCTATTATGTATATGACAGGAATGAGTAACATAAGAGATGTTATTCCATTTCCTAGAACAGTAAATTCTGCAGAGTTTTAATAATTTGATAAACAAAAAATGTTTATAGTGCTATTTTATAGTACTATAAGTCAAATTTTCGAGGAGGATAATTTTATGAGTTTATACAAACAATGGACAGATATGGCTTATGAGGAAAGGGACCAAAAAGAGTACAATGATTTTTGGGAAGAATACTTAGATAAAGAGAAAAATGTATATTTGTGTATATTAGAAAATAAAGAGAATGTAATACAAGGGAAGTTAATAGAGGTTGCAGAGAAATTTAATCTAGATACAGTTACATTCTTAGGATTTTTAGATGGTATCAGTACTAGCTTAGTAGATTCAATTGATTTAGAAAATTTAGATGAAGAAAATGAAATTAGATTAGAAATTGATTTTGAAAAATTATATTTCAATATGCTAAATGCAAAAGCACCATGGCTTTATGAACTAGCTCAATGGGAAGACATATTGACTGAAGAAAGAAGAAAAGAGATAACAAAAGAGTATAGAAGCTCTAAAACAATTGTTAAAGACAAAAAAATTGGTAGAAATGATCCTTGTCCATGCGGTAGTGGCAAAAAATACAAAAAATGTTGTGGACAATAATCCTACGGATATATAGTCGATGATACACAAAGGAACTAGGAGGAATTTCATATGGTACAAGGAATAAAAGTAAATTTTGATACAGTAGAAGCTATGTTGTTCTTTTGGCAAACAACAAAAGATAGAGAAAAGGTAACTGAGAAATATATAAATGATGTTGCAAGCATGGAAGGCTTTAAGCTTATATATGATGAAGAGTTCGATGGAGAATCAGTTAGAAGAGCTATGAGTGCAGTATCTAATAGAGAACCATTTCAAAGCAAGAATAAAAAAGAAGGAAGGTTCTGGAACAACAACCTTTGGATGCTAGAAGATCTAGATTATACCAATTCGATGTTGCAACCAATAAAAAAATTAAATTTGGATGCAATAATAGGTGAATTAGATTCCTATAAAGGAAGCAATGAAGTAGAAAATATAGAAGTATTTTTTGTGCCTTTCCATACAGAAGAATACTCTATATCAGGTAATAAGCTAATTATCAATTTTTTTAGAGTAAGGCCAGATTTTGTAGATGATAATACCTATATAGGTGAATTAGAAATTAGCGACTTCATAATGAAAAAGTTGATGAGCTTTTAAATAAATAATTTTTTGTAGATATATAATATAGTAGCAAATAATATAGTATTTGCTACTTTTTTTATTGCATGTCTATAGATTTCATGGTAAAATAAGCATATGTTTATTAAATAAGCAAAGGTTGGTGATGAAATGACCTTACGTGAGAAGGAAATACTTTCGATGATAAAAATGAATCTTATGATAAGCCAACAGGAAATAGCAGATAATTTAGGTATTACAAGATCATCAGTCGCAGTACATATTAGCAACCTAATTAAAAAGGGATATATTAAAGGAAAGGGATATGTATTAAATGAAGGGTCTTATATTACTGTTATTGGGGGAACTAATATTGATATTCAAGGCTTTTCTTCTGGTAACTTAAGGCTTAATGACTCGAATCCAGGAGAAGTAAAGATTTCTGCAGGTGGAGTAGGTAGAAACATTGCTGAGAATTTATCAAGAATGGGAACAAATACTAAGCTAATTTCAGCTTTCGGTGACGATCTATATGGTGATAAGATTTCAAATGAATGTAGGTCAGCTGGAATTGATATTGACAATTGTCTAGTATTGAAAAACTTGTCCACATCCACTTACTTATCTGTATTAGATGAGACAGGGGATATGAAGGTAGCTATTTCAGATATGGACATTGTTGATTATCTTAATGTTGATTTTATAAAAACAAAAGCTCATCTTGTTGAAAACTCAGCAGCTATAGTTATTGATGCAAATTTATCTAGAGATTTAATCGAATATCTTTTGAGCAATTTTAAACATAAGACATTCTTTATTGATACAGTCTCTACAGCAAAAGCAAAAAAGATTAAGGACTTAATTGGCAACTTTGATACGATTAAACCCAATATCTACGAAACAGAAGAGTTAACAGGAATAAAAATAATTGAAAAGAAAGATTTAGATAAAGCAGCAGATATTTTATTAAATAAAGGTGTAAAAAGATTATTTATTAGCTTAGGCGGTAAAGGGGTTTTTTATAGCGATGAATCCAATAGAAAATATGTAAATTCACCTAGAATAAATGTGATTAATGCTACCGGGGCGGGAGATGCTTTTATGGCTGGCCTTGCCTATAGCTATACTAATGATTTTAATATAGATGAGACTATTAGTTTCTCAATTCATGCTGCTAGGATGGCATTAAGTCATGAAAACACAATTAACCCAAATATTTCAGCTGAAAATATACTTAAAATAATGAGGAGTGAAGAAAATGCTTAATAATTACTTAAAAATAAAACCAGAGGTTCAGGATGCACTAAAGAAAGGTATTCCAGTAGTTGCTCTAGAGTCAACTATTATTTCTCACGGTATGCCATATCCTGAAAACATAAAAACTGCAAAAGAAGTTGAGAGAATAGTAAGAGAAAATGGAGCAATTCCTGCAACAATTGCAATATTAAATGGGAAATTAACCGTTGGATTAAATGATGAAGAATTAGACCTATTAGGTAATAGTAAAGATGTAGTTAAAGCAAGTAGAAGAGATTTACCCTTTATTGTCGCTAAAGAGTTAAATGGCGCAACTACAGTTGCAGCTACTATGATAATTGCAGCTATGGCTGGAATTAAAGTATTTGCTACTGGTGGAATTGGAGGTGTTCATAGACATGCTCAGGATACTTTTGATATTTCTGCTGACTTACAGGAGTTAGCTAATACTAATGTTGCTGTTGTATGTGCAGGTGCAAAATCCATATTAGACATTGGACTTACCCTAGAGTATCTTGAAACCCAAGGTGTACCAGTTATTGGTTATAAAACAAATGAGTTTCCTGCGTTTTATACACGAAAAAGTGGGTTCAAGGTAGACTATAGAACAGATTCTGAAATTGAGCTAGCTAAGGCATTAAAAGCTAAATGGGATATGAATTTGAAGGGTGGCATAGTAGTAGCTAATCCTATACCACTTGAATATGAGATGAATTACGAGGATATAAATAACGCAATAAATGATGCTCTAAAAGAAGCAGATCATAAAGGAATAACAGGCAAAGAAGCAACTCCGTTTTTACTATCTAAGGTAAAGGAAATAACAAAAGGTAAAAGTCTAGAGTCAAATGTTCAACTAGTTTATAATAATGCTAAATTAGCAGCTAAGCTAGCATTTGAGTTGAGTAGATTATAATTTGAATGAATTAGGCTCATCCTGTAAATTAATGAATTTAAATTATGGGATGGGCCTTTTATTTGGTTTACATAATTTGTTTGTTGAACTCCCAAATTATTTCCTGTAAGGTATATAAGGGAGGGATTAAATGATAACAAAGAATATGGTATTAGTAACTATTTCACTAATAATAATTTTTGTCTTGACTAGCACTTTAATCAAGCCAGATGAGGGACAAGCAGATAATAAGTTTAATATGACATATCTATATTTTGGAGATAAAAATAATCAGATGAATTTAGTTGAGAAAACTAATGGTTCTTTAAGTGTAATCTCTCCAAACTATTTCAATATCAGCAGTGATGGGAGCTTACAATTAACTAGTTTGCTTAGTCCTGACTTTGTTAGTAACATGCATTCTCAGAATATAAAGGTAGTTCCATTTATAAGCAATCATTGGGATAGGACATTGGGGAGAATTGCTCTACAAAATAGAGAAAAGCTGTCTGAAGAAATAGTAGCAGCTATAAAGGAATATAATCTCGATGGAATTAATGTTGATATTGAAAATGTTACTGAAGAGGACAGAGCAGATTACACAGATTTTGTTAGACTTATAAGAAGCAAACTCCCTGAAGGAAAAGAATTATCAGTAGCTGTAGCTGCAAATCCACGAGGTTTTACTACAGGCTGGCATGGTTCATATGATTATGAAGCACTTGCTAAATATAGTGATTATCTAATGATTATGGCATATGATGAGAGTTATTTTGGAAGTGAACCAGGACCTGTAGCTAGTAGAGCATTCGTAGAAAATTCTATAAAATATGCGTTAAATAGGGTTAGCTCAGAAAAAATTGTTTTAGGCATACCATTTTATGGTAGGTATTGGAATGAAAATGAATCTGCAGGAGGCAATGGCATAAGCCTTGCTAAAGTTGATTCAGTAATAAGACATTATAAGGGAAAGGTGTATTTTGATAAATCATCAATGTCTCCATATACTATATTCACTGTTGGAGCCAATGATATAAAATTACTAGTTAACGGAAAAGCTTTGACTCCAGGCAATTATACTATTTGGTTTGAAAACGAGGATTCTATTAAGGACAAACTTCAATTAGTTAACAAATATAACCTAAAGGGTACTGGGAGCTGGTCATTAGGTCAAGAATTACCTAGTACTTGGGAATATTATAATCTATGGCTTAATGGCAAATACTTTGTGGATATCGAAAAAAATTGGGCAAAAAATGAAATAATTTCAATAGTTGGCATGGGTTGGATGAAAGGAACATCCAATGTGGATTTTTCACCAAATAATAGTATTACTAGAGCACAAGCAGCTGCTACTCTAGTACGTGCATTAGGGTTGGAAGAGACTAATATTGTAAATGGTGAGAAATTCAGAGATGTACCTTCAACTCATTGGGCAAGTAAGGAGATTCAAATAGCAGCTAAGAATGGAATCTTTGTTGGAGTTGGTAATAGAAAGTTTGCTCCAGAGGAAGCAGTTACTAGGGAGCAAATGGCAACATTATTAAATAGGATAACTAGTTATG